>JBAXWQ010000001.1:0-39753 GCA_037128315.1 Opitutia bacterium
GGGGGGTCATCGCGCCCCTGCCCCCCGCGACGGCCACCCCCGGCTTCAACGAGTACCTCCTGAACCTCGGCATCCGGCAGAAGCTCACCCGGGCGCAGATCACCGCGGAGGTGCGGCCACCGGGCGGGTTCCAGCGTTTCTGCGGCGGGGCCGAGCGCCGGTTGGAGCTGATCCTCCGGCGCGGCCTGGAGCAGCATCCGCCCACTCTTTCGCTCTATCTCGGCATGCTGCTGGGTGAAAAAGCCGTGCTTTCGCCCGCACAGCAAAATGCCTTCATGCGCAGCGGGACCTACCACATATTTTCGATCAGCGGCTTGCATGTCGGGGTCATCGCCGTCGCCCTCTTGAGCCTGCTGCGGGTGCTGCGGGTGCCGCGCCTGCCGGCGGTCGCGCTCTGCCTGGGGCTCGTGTGGCTGTATGTCCAGATCACCGGAGCCAGTTCGCCGGCGGAGCGCTCCTGGCTGATGATCGCCTTTCTGCTGTCCTCCCAGGTCCTGCGCTTGCCGGGCAACGGGCTGGCGGCACTGGCCGCAGCCGCGCTCACGACCCTGCTGATCGACCCGCTGCAGTTGTTCAACGCGGGGTTTCAGATGTCCTATGGCGTGGTGACCGCCCTGGTGGTCATGGGCGTGCCGCTGGGGGAACAATGGCTGGCGGCCTGGCGGCCCTTCGCCTCCCTGCCGAAGGCCAACTGGCGGTGGCACCAGCAGGTGATCGATTGGCTCGGCCGCCAGGTGGTGGGCGCCAGTGCGGGCTGCTGGGTGGCGTTTCTGGCCAGCACCCCGGCGGGCATCGGATATTTCCAGGTGCTGTCGCCGGGGTCGCTCGTGGCCAATCTCATCATCATCCCCATTTCCTCCCTGGCGCTGATTGCCGGATTTTTGGCCCTGCTCACGGGCCTGACCGGGCTGGCCGCGTGGAATGTCCTCTTCAATGCGGCCGCCGCGGTGATCCTCCTCACCATGGACTGGCTGGTGCAGCAGGGCACGGCGCTGCCCGGGATGTACTGGCCGGCGCATTTCACCGCCGCCTGGATGGCACCCGGGGCGCTGGCCCTCCTGACCGCCGTAATGCTCGCCGGCCGGGCCGGCCAGTGGGCGCGACGTTACGGCGGTTACTGGCCGCCCGCGGTGCTGCTGGGCCTGATTGTCATTTTCGGCGTCAAGTTCGGGTGATGGCAACCACCCCGGCCCACCCAGAATATGTCTCAACCTAAATTCCGCAGATCGATCTCGTCACAGAGGGCACAGAGTCAGGAAGGAGGGAAGGGAGAAATACTAGCGATGGGCTAAGCCACGAATGTGAACTTACCTGATGGGGCTGGAGCAATTTCGGTTTAGGTTGGCGCGTGTAGCCGGGGTCGCTGACCCCGGTTCCTCCGACCGGCCTCAGCGAGGCCGGCTACAACAAGGCGCGTCCAACCTACCCGAAAACACTCTAGTGCCTTCGGCTGGTCTTCGGAGGCCTTGCTCGGTGCGCTCAATACTTACCTCGGTAAACTCAGTGTCTAACTGCGTTTGCCAGGCTCATTCACCAGCGCCTGCCTATTTCCGTGTCATCCGGGCCTTCTCTAGTTTATCACTGGGCCATGAAAAGCGCCTACGAACTCGCCATGGAACGCCTCGCCAAGTCCGATCCGGCGGACCGGCCGCTGAACGCCGCGCAGAAAGCCCGGCTGGCGGAGATCGACCGGGTCTACCAGGGCAAGATCGCCGAGCGGGATATTTTCCTCAAGCAGCAGCTCAATGGCGCGCTGGCCGAGCAGAAGTTCGATGAGGCCGACAAAATCCGCCAGCAGGCCGCCGGGGAAAAGATTCGCCTCGAGGAGGAGCGCGAAGAGGAAAAGGAACGCGTGCGGCGGAGCCGGTAGGGCGCGGACTCCGCGCCGCGCCGAACAGCGGCGAAGGGACTCGCCGCCCTACCCTCACTGCGCGAACTCAAACTCCGCCGTCAACGCATGATGGTCCGACGCCGGCGTGGGCTGCACCTTCCACCCCACCGGCTGCAGCCACTTGTTGTAGAAAATGTGGTCCAGCACGTAGGGCCGCCGGCGCCACGTGATCTCGGTCGACTGCACGCTGACATAGCCGGCGTCGGCAAACTGCCGGAGCAGCGACTCGTGCTTGCTGACATTGAAGTCGCCCGTGAGCAGCGTGGGCATGCCCGCTGAGTTGCGCAGCTGCTCCTCCACCAGGTCGCGCTGGCCGCGATGTTCCTCGCTGCTCGACTGGAGCATGAAGAAAGCCAGCAGGTGGGTGTTGAACAGGCGGACCGGCCGGCCAGCCAGGGTGGTGGTCGCCCCGATGAGCACCCGATCGGTCGGGGTCTTGGTTTCACCAAAGAAGTCGAATGCCACCGGGGGCGAAGGCAGGTTCAGGCAGATCTGCTCGCGCAGGGGCGATTTGGAGAAGATCGCCAGCCCGATGCCGAAGGGCAGTTCGCGCGCATCGGGCCGGGGATAGCAAAAGTAGCTGTCGTACTCCTTCAGCTCCTGCTTGAGCTGCGTGTAGTGCGGCGGCGGCTGCGACTGGAGCCCGCCGGGCTGGGTGCGCTCGACCTCCTGCAACATTATGATGTCGGCCTGATGCGAACGAATTTCCGCCATGGTGTCGGCCAAGCGGATCGGGGCATGATCCGGATAGGCATCATCCCAGATCTGGCCGTACTGCATGTTGAACTGCAGAATTTTAAAGCGTTCGCGCATGTTCAGCCGATGAAAATGGCAGACCGCAGGGCATCGACCTCGTCTGGGTGGGGCAGGACTTTTGCTCGGCAGGTCATTCGTAGCAAGCAGCCCAGATGGTCGCGGCCGGTGAATCAGCGGCAAGCCTATTCTGGCTCGGGGCTGGCCGGGCTGGCTGCTGGTAAAGGACCAGCCCGTCCGGTAAAAAACGTTACTCCGGCTCGGCGGTGCCTTCCACCACCCAGTCCTTCGCCTCCGGGACCGCGCGGCAAAACTCCCGCAACGCCGCGCTCAGGTGCTCGGCATAACGGTAGTGCGCTCCCATCCCGGTGCGGAGCTCGGCCTCATAGATGAACTTGTCCGCCTGGGTGCTGTGCTCGAAGGGGGTCTGCGCCCCCAGCAGCAGGGAATACACATAGGCCGGCGAGCCCCGCTGCAGCAACTCGCGGGTCAAAGCCGCCTGCTCGGCGAGCAGCGGCTGGTGCGTCGCCGGGTTGATCTCCGGCGGCAGATAAAAACCGGCCTGGATCAGCGGCGTGTAGCGGTGGCCGGTCCGGTGGCGGTTCAGATCACGCAGCTCGGCGATGGCCATGTTGTTCCAGGCAAAAGTCACCCGCATCCGGCGCGTCGCCTTGCCCTGGTAGCCGTAGCGGTTGGCGCGATGCTTCAGCGCCTCGGCCACCGACTGCTCCTCCCGCAGCCACGGCGGGGTGTCGCGGTCGACCTTGACCCACACCGCGTCGGCCAGTGGCTGGGTCGAGAGGCGCGCCAGCCCGAGCTGCACGCTGGCGGCCAGTTCCTGCTCCGCCTGGGCCTGGAAGGATTTTTCGGCCGAGCTGTGCCGCATGAGGCGGGGCGAGGACTTGAGCAGTTCGTCGCGGATCAGCTTCGCGGCCGTGCGCGCCTCGGGCATCGCCAGGGAATCGAGCTGCTTGACGGTCGCCGCCCACATGCGCGAGCTCTGGACGAGGCCGAGGTTGGTGCGGGTGGCGAGCGGGATGAAATAGCGGGCGCGGTCGAGGGCGTAGTTTTTGCGGAGCCGGGTGACCACGGCGGGCTTGGCGTCCTTCGGCAGCCGCACCAGCGACGGATCCGCCAGGGCCGCGCGGTCGAGCCGCTCGTACTCGGCGTGATAGGCCGCAAAGGCCCTGGTCATCACCGCGGACCAGCGCGGGGCGAGGTCCTCGGGAATGCCCAGCTCGGCGGGCGCCGGCAGGTTGGTCGCCGCCATGGTGATATAGCGGGTGCTCGATTCCTGCCCGTCGGCCATCTGGGCGATCTCAAAAATTTTGTAGGCCAGCCACATCGACACGTCGTCGAGGGCGATGGCCAGTCCGCCGGTGAGGCCGCCGATCGAGGCGTGGCCGTAGTCGACAAACTTGAGGATGCGATCGATGGACTCGTCCGGGTTGGCCAGGTCGACCTTCTCCATGATCTTGTCGATGCCCTCATTGCTCCGCGAGTAGCGGGCGAGGACGGAGGCCAGCAGCTCGGGTGTTACCTTGGGGAGATCTGCCGCCGCGGGGGGCGGGACAATGGCGAGTCCGGTTACCTTCATGCGTGGGTTCAGACGAAACACATTCACCGGCGGACGCGAAGAAAATTCGCGGAAAATCAGCCAGCAGGGCTCCTTCGTGCCGCTGGCCCTCGCCGACAGCGTCCATCTCGCTCCCATGGCCCGAGTGAACCACCCTTGGCCGGACTGAAGTAGCGCGATCCATCCGCTTCCTGTCCATGGTTTCAGGATCGCATCAACCTTGTTACGCGTGGCGGAGTGTGATCGTGTAAGCGGCGATGAGGAAGGACGCAGCACTCGATGCGTTCATCGCTGGAACGCCCGCCGCTTTCCCACCGGAGAGATCATCATGAATAATCCCGCATCAACCCAACGGAGCCCCACCCTGCGATCCGCCGTCCTTCTGGGCATCTGCCTCTGCCTCCTCAGCCTGCCGGGCTTGGCGCAACCGACCCCCTTAAGAACCACCACGCTCCGGCGGGCGGACAGCTTCTTCGGCCTCCACTTCGATTTCCATGCGGGGCCCGACTGCCATGAGATCGGGAACAACGTGACCGACGAAGCGATCACCGCGATCATCAGGTCGGTGCAGCCGGATTTTATCCAGGTCGATTGCAAGGGGCACCCGGGACTTTCGAGTTACCCGACCACGGTCGGCAACCGGGCGCCCGGTTACATCGGTGACCCGTTGAAACTATGGCGAGCGGCCACGGCGCGCGAGCATGTTGCACTCTACATGCATTACTCGGGCATCTTCGACGAGCAGGCGATGAAGAACAATCCAACCTGGGCGCGCGTCAGCGCCGACGGCAGCAGCGATAAATCAATGGCGTCTGTGTTCGGACCCTATGTCGACCGGCTCCTCATTCCCCAGCTCAAGGAGCTCAACGATGTGTACCAGGTCGACGGCGTCTGGGTCGACGGCGACTGCTGGGCGACCGGCATCGACTACAGCCCGGCGGCGAAGGCCGCCTTTGCGCAGGCTACGGGGATCACCACTTATCCGGAATGTCCGGACGACCAGGGATACGAACAACTGCGCGACTTCAGCCGCAAGGCGTATCTGGGCTATGTGAGGCGGTACGTCGATGCGGTGCACGCTCACGCCCCCTCCTTCCAGATCGCCAGCAACTGGTCGTATTCATCGTTCATGCCGGAACCGGTGGGCATCGACGTGGATTTCCTCTCGGGCGACTACAACTACATCGCCAGCCTCAATTCGGCACGGTGGGAAGGAAGATGCCTGCAGAACCAGGGCAAGCCGTGGGACCTCATGAGTTGGGGATTCGTGCCCAAGGAAGGATCCCATCGCTACAAATCGGAGATCCAGCTGAAGCAGGAAGCGGCCGCCGTCATCTCGCTCGGCGGGGGGTTCCAGGCCTATTTTGTGCAGAACCGGGATGGCTCGGTGCTGCCCTGGAAGGTGGCCCCGATGGTCGGGGTCGGACAGTTTGTCCGGGTACGCCAACCGTACTGCCAGTATTCGACACCGGAACCGCAGGTCGCGCTGTTTTTTTCGAAGGATGACTTCTACCGCCGGATTCCGAAATTGTTCGGTGGTTGGGAGTACGGTGACTACATCAAGGGCGTCCTCTTTGCGTTGCTCGACGGCCAGCAGAGTGTCCAGATGCTAAGCGAGCATCATCTGCAAGGGAAGATGAACCGGTACCCGCTCATCGTGCTTCCGGACATGGAGCATCTGGATGCCGGGGTGAAGCAACAACTGCTCGACTATGCGAAACAGGGCGGGAGCCTGCTCGTCACGGGCATGAGGTCGGCGGAGTTGTTCAAGGATGACCTGAACCTGTCGATGAGCTGTGAGCCCGTCGCGGACACCTCGTTCTTCCTGGAATTCAACCACGAGCACGCCACCATCACCGCCCGGTACCAGGCCGTGACCCTTCCGGACAATGCCGTGCGCCTGGGCTCTCTCCTTGCCCAATCATCCCCCCGTTCGCCCGCCTACGCCGCCGGTGCCGTCCTGCCTTACGGAAAGGGGAAAGTCGGGTTTATCTTCCCTGACATCGGATCACATTATTTCAAGGGCGCCAGCAGCACGCTGCGGAATTACATGAGCGCGATGGTGAAGGAGCTGTTTCCTCATCCCGCCGTGGAAGTCCAGGGATCGCATCTCATCGACGTGGCGGTAAACCGGACCGCCGGCAAACAGGTCATCAACCTCGTGAATCTTGGCGGCAGCCATAACTCGGGCATCATCGATGTCTACGATGAGATTCCGCCGCTGGCCGATATCCGCGTGACGATCCGGGCGGACAAGCGGCCGACGCAGATCCTGCTTCTGCCGGAGAAGCAAGTGCTCCCGTTCACCTATGCCGACGGCGCGGCCCGCGTGATCATCCCCCGGATTGAGATTCACTCCCTGCTGGTCATAGACTGACGCGCCGCCATGCCCGATCTGAGTCCCCAGGCAACGGCTCAATCTTCCGGACTGTAGGAGCGGCTTTATGCCGCGATGTTGGACGATCGAGAGCGGCGCAGATGAATGATCGGGGCATAAAGCCCCTCCTACAGCCCGGTTTCTTCTCGTCACCGGCAAAAACGCGTTTTACCGCCGAGGCTACATGACTCTGGTTGAGGCTGCCCTAAAACTGCAGCCAGCTCGTGAGCGGCTGCGGGAAGAACCCCAGCAGAATCGTCGCCAGGGCCAGCACCGCCAGGGTCAGGACTCCCGCCCAGGTGGGCGGCGTGGGGGCCGGACGGGCCGAGGGGATGGCCGGCTCGGCCGGCGGGCGCCAGGCCTCGAAAAAGGCGGCCTTGATCCAGCCAAAGTAGTAATAGATGGAGAGGACCACGCCGCCGATCGCCACCGCCAGGAGCAGGTAAAGGTGCGCTTGAAAGGCCGCGATGAAGAGCAGCAGCTTGCCCACGAAGCCGGCCAGGGGGGGGATGCCCGCCAGGGAGCCAAGGCCGACCGCCAGCACCCCGCCGAGGAAGGGATGGGTTTTCGCCAGATGCTCGTAATGCTCGATTTCCTGGACGGCATCATCCGGGCCGGCCAGATAGGCCATGACGCCGAAGACGGCCATGGAGGCCAGCAGGTAGGTGAAGAGGTAGAACCACACCGCACTCGAGGCCCAGGGCACGGTGAAGGAGGCGACCACGCCGAGCAGGAGATAGCCGGCATGCGAGACGCCCGACAGGCCCATCAGGCGCTTGGTGTTGCGTTGGGTGAGCGCCGAGAGATTGCCCATGATGATCGTCGCCGCCGCCATGAGCGACAGCACGGGGACCAGCACGCCCTCGAGCGGGGTGAAGACCTTGTTGACGAGCGTCAGCAGCACGGCAAAACCGGCCGCCTTGGAGGATACGGCGAGGAACGCGGTGACGGGCGTCGGGGCCCCCTGGTACACGTCGGGAATCCAGATTTGGAAGGGAAAGGCGCCGATCTTGAACGCCACGCCACCCAGCACGAGCAGCGCGCCGGCCACGGCCAGGAAGTTGTCGGGATTGTGCCGCAAGAATTCGTTCAGGGTGGCAAACTCGAAGCCGGTGTGCGCGACCCCGTCGACGGTGACCCGGCCGACCGCGCCGTATAGCAGCACGATGCCGAACAGCATGATGGCGGAACTCAGGGCGCCCAGCACCAGGTATTTCAACCCGGCCTCGAGCGTCAGGGCGCTGTCCCGGAAATAACTCACCAGGATATAAAACCCGATGGTCACGGTCTCAAGCGCCACAAAGAACATCACGAAGTGGTCGCTTTGCACCAGCAGCATCATCGCCGCCGTCACGATCATCACGGTATGATAGAACTCCACCCGCGGCAGCCGGGTGCGGGGCAGGCAGATGGTCCCGAGGAACGAGACCAGCAGCGAGGCCAGGAGGAAAAACACCCGCGCCACCTGGCCGAGCGGCGAGAGCTGGATCAATCCGCCAAAGAGGCTCTCGCCGATCCAGGCGGTGTCAAAATTGAGCACCACGGCCGCCAAAATCATGGCCTGGGCCACAATCGCGAAGGCCGGGATGAAGCGGCGGTCCTTGGCGGGCAAAAAGATCTCCAGCGCCAGCAGGGCGAGCGCCGCACAGGCCAAAATGATTTCCGGCGCGATGGCCCACCATTGGTTGGTCTCAGCTACACCTTGGAGATAGTCGATCGTCATGGCCGGTGGGCAGCGGGGTGGACCGCGGGATGGGCGCGGGTGTGCAACGGGGCAAAGAGGCCGACCGGCGCCGGGTTGAGCACCTGGTCCACCGAGAGCGACAGGGCCCGGGGGTAGAGGCCGAACAGCAGCAGCGCGACCAGCAAAATCAGCGCGGGCAGTCGTTCGCCCCAGCCCATGTCGAGCGGCGGATGCTGCGCGGTGACGCCGGCGAGGGCCTCGCTGGGCGGCCCGAAGAAGATCCGGGCGACGGCGCGCAGGCCATAGATGGCCGAGATCACGACCCCGGCCACGGCCACGGCGGTGATGGCCGGGGAGAATTTCCAGAGCGCCACGAAGACGGTGAGTTCACCCCAGAAGTTGGCAAACGCCGGCAGGCCGATGCTGGCCATGGTGCCGGCCACGAAGAAGGCCGCCAGCACGGGGGTTTTCTGCGCCAGCCCGCCCATCTCGGACAAGTCGAAGGTGTGGGTGCGATGGTGCACGCTGGTCGCCAGCAGGAAGAGCAGCGCGACCGAGAGACCGTGGGCCACCATCAGCAGGACGACGCCCCCGATGCCGATGGTCGAGAGACAGGCGAGGCCGAGAAAGCAGTAGCCCATGTGCATGACCGAGCTGTAACCGAGCATCTGCTTGAGATCGCGTTGCGCCAGGGTGATGAAGCCGATCACCAGCACGTTGCCCACCCCGGCCAGCAGGGCGAGCTTCCACGCCCACCACGCCGCCCCCTGCGGCAGCAGCGGCAGGGCGATCTGGATGAGCCCGTAGAGGCCGAACTTCTTGAGCACGCCCGCGTGCAGCATGGCGGCGGAACTGGGGGCGGCCCCGTAGCCGAGCGGCGCCCACGTATGCAGCGGCCAGAGGGAGACCAGGGTGCCGAAGCCAAACAGGAGCAGCCCGAAGATGTATTTCTGGGTCGCGGCGGCGATCCCCTGCTCGGCGATGGCGTGCTTCAGCTCGATCAGGTCAAAGGTGTTGGCCCCGCTCTTCACATAGAGGGCGATCAGGCCCAGCAGCGTGAGCATCGCCCCCGCCGTCAGGTAAATCGTCAGCTTCATCGCCGCATAGTTGCGGTCGCGGCCGCCCCAGATCCCCACCATGATGAAGGTCGGGATCAGCGCCAGCTCGTGGAAAAAATAGAAGAAGAACACATCCACCGAGGCAAAGACCCCCAGCAGGCCGCCCTGCATGATGAGCAGGAGCATGAGGTAGAGCTTCAGCCGCTCCGCGCCCGAGCGCAGCGCATACAGCCCCGCCGCCAGCCCGACGAGGGCCGCGAGCATGAACATCGGCAGGGCGATGCCGTTGAGGCCCAGCTTCAGGTTGATGCCAAATCGGCCGAGACCCGTGTCGACGCTGCTCAGGAAATGATAGTCCGCCCCGCCCTCGGCCGGATAGACCGACCAGAGCCACAGGGCGATCAGTGCCTGAGCAAGAAAGGCGGCCCCCGCCAATTTGGTGGAGAAACGCTTGGGCAGCCCGAGCCCAATGATCAGGGCGGCCACGAGCGGCGTGGCGACGGCGAGCTGCAGAAGATGGGGATTGAAGCCGGTCATGAAGGTGATGAGGCGATCGACCCACCCCGCCCTGCGGGCACCCCTCTCAAGCGGGGACCCTGAACGAACACGCTCTCCTGGTCCCCTCTATGAAGAGGGGTGGCGCGAAGCGACGGGGTGTGCAGGGAGCAGTTCATCTCAGAAAACCCCGGCCGCGAAGGCCCAGAGCAGGGCGGCGCCGAGCAGGAACCAGTAGACATACGTGTGCAGGCTGCCGGTGGAGAGGGCGCGGGCACCGTAGCCGACCAAGCCGACCACCCCGGCGAAACCACGAATCAGGAGCCCGGCGAGGAAGATCTGCTCGAGGAAGTTCAGCAGCATGGCGAAGCGCTGCTGGATTTTCGCCACGTAATAGTTGTAGGTCCGGTCGAAGGAATCCCGCAGCCAGGTGAGCCCGCTGAAGATCACGCGGGACTTCTTCTCCAACGCATCCTCGGCCGCGGCCGGGTAGAAGAGCCACGCCGTCCCCGCGCCGATCAGCATGACCGCAAGGGAGACCAGGAGGATCGTGGTGTGGGCGGAACCGTGGGCCTCCGGCACCAGCTCCGCGACCGCGCCGGCGAGCTTGCCAAAGACGCCCGCATAGCCGCCGGCGATGGAAAGCACGGCCAGGAGGACGAGCGGCAGGGTCATCGAGAGGCCGCTTTCATGGGCGTGCGCCGCGCTCTCGGAACGGGCCTCGCCAAAGAAGGTGATCTTCCACAGGCGGATCATGTAGAAGGCGGTCAGCACGGCGGTGAGGGCCAGGATGGCGAACACGCCGGTGTTGTTTTCCATCGCAAGATAAAGGATGGCGTCCTTCGAGAAGAAACCCGCCAGCCCGGGCAGGCCGATGATGGCCAGCACGCCGATCGTGAAGGTAATGAAGGTCAGCGGCATTTTCTTCCGCAGGCCGCCCAGCTTGAAGATATCCTGCTCGTGGTGGCAGCCGTGGATCACCGAACCGGAGCCCAGGAACATCAGGGCCTTGAAGAAGGCGTGGGTCGTCAGGTGGAACATGGCGGCGCCGACACCGGCGGCCACCACATGGGTCGGCAGGTCGATCAGCTCATAGGTGGCGGTGGAGCCCAGCCCGAACGCCGCCACCATGTAGCCGAGTTGGGAGAGCGTGGAGTAGGCCAGCACCTTCTTGATGTCCCGCTGCACGATGGCGCAGAGGGCCGCGTAGAACGCCGTGCAGGTGCCGACCCACATGATGACCGTGAGGGCGCCCGGCTCCATGAGTGGATTGACCCGGCAGAGCATGTAGATACCGGCGGCCACCATGGTCGCCGCATGGATGAGCGCGGACACCGGCGTCGGGCCCTCCATCGCGTCCGGCAGCCAGACCTGCAGCGGCATCTGGGCGGACTTGCCGACGGCCCCGCAGAAGAGGAGCAGCGCGATGAGGTTGCTGGGAACGTGGTGCTGGCCCAGTTCCGTCAGGTTCACCGTGCCGTTGGCCCAGTAGCACATGATGATGCCCAGCAGAAAGCCGAAGTCACCGACGCGGTTGACGATGAAGGCCTTCTTCGCGGCCTCCGCGGCCGACTGCTTCTCATGGTAATGGCCGATCAGCATGTAGGAGCTGAAGCCGACCAGCTCCCAGAAGATGAAAATCATGAACAGATTGTCGGCGAGCACGATGCCGAGCATGGAGAACATGAAGATCGACAGGCCGCCGAAGAACCGGGCGCGGGCCACATCGTCGTGCATGTAGCCCAGGGAAAAGACGTGGATGAGGAAGCCCACCAAGCCCACCACGAAGAGCATGAGCGCCGCCAGGTCATCAAACTTGATGCCCAGCGACACCACAAAGGATCCGAACCGCAGCCATTCGATCGAGGCCTCGAAGCGCTCCCCGTGCAACAGCAGGATGATGGCGATCGCGGCAATGGCGCCCGCCGTGGCCGTGGAGATCCCCGCGGCCAGCGCCCCGCGCCGCCGCAGGAACAAGGCGATGATGGTCGCGGAGCACAGCGGCAGCAGGAGCAGGAGAATGGCGTGATCGAGCATGCTCATGGGCCGAAGCAGCGGGTAGCGAGTAGCGGGTAGCGAGGAGAAGGCCGGCCGGCCTCATACGCTTTCAGCGCCATTCGGTATTGGTGGTAAAGTTTCATATGCTCGCTACTCGCTAGTCACTACTCGCTACTAATGTTTGAGGTGGTTCAATTCCTCGAACTGCACCGTGTGGCGCTTCCGGAAGAGCGCGACGATGATGGCGAGGCCGACGGCGACCTCGGCCGCCGCGATGGTGAGGATGAAAAACACGAACACATTGCCGTCGAGCGTGCCGTTGAAATGGGAGAACGCCACCAGCGCGAGGGTCGAGGCGATGAGCATCAGCTCGAGGCACATGTAGACGATGAGCGTGTTCTTGCGCAGCAGCACCCCGAGGAAGCCGAGGGCAAAGAGCAGCGCGCTCAAATGCAGGTATTGGTTCAGGCCGATCATGACGCATCCTCCGGGGTGTGGAGCTTCTTGCTCAGCACGATCACGCCGAGCATGGCAATAAGGAGCATGAAGCCCACGACCTGCACGGGCAGGAGGTAGGTGGTGAAGAGCTGTTCCGCGTAATTTTTAAGGGTCGGACCGGCCCCGGGGGCGGCGGCGGCGGGGAACTGCGCCCGATGGTAAAGCGACAGGACGCCCACGACCAGCAGGGCCCCGCCGAGCGCCGAAGCGGCGAGCGTGGTTTTCTGGAAGGGTTTCTGCGCCCCGGGCCGGGTGTCGAGCAGCATGATGATGAAGAGGAACAGCGCGACGACGGCGCCGGCGTAGACCAGCAGCAGCACAAAGGCCAGCAGGGCAGCGTTGAGCAGCACAAACAGGCCGGCCACCCCCACCAGGCTGAGGAGCAGGCCCATGGCGGCGTTGACCGGATTCTTGCTCACCACCACCAGCCCGGCACAGGCCAGGGTGACAAACGCGAAGGTGTAGAATAGCAGGTTGGTCATGGCTCAGTGGGCGTTGCCGTGCTCGGCGGCGGCCTTTTTCTTGTCCCACTTATGATGCGAGTCGGGCAGCGTGCCGCCAAGCTCGTACAGCCGGGCCTTGTTGTTGACCATCTCCGCCCGGGTGTAGCCGCTCATCGAATATTGGTTCTGGAGGAAAATCGCCTCCTCCGGACAAACCTCCTGGCAGAGGCCGCAATAGATGCAGCGGAGCATGTCGATGTCGAAGGCCTGGGGGGCCTTCTCGACATGGGCGCGCTCCGGCTCGTCGGCCGGCACCGCGCCCGGGGTGATGCGGATGGCCTTGGGCGGACAAACAAACTCGCACAGCTGGCAGGAAACGCATCTTTCGCGGCCGTTCGGATCCAGCACCAGCGTCGGCACCCCGCGATAGCCCGGCGGGATGGGCGGGCGCTCCTCCGGGTACGACAGCGTGACATTCCGCGAGAAAAGATGCTTCAGCGTGATCCGCATGCCCGCGAAGATCTGCGGCAGGTAAAAACGTTCCGCGAGGGTCAGGGGTTTGCGATCGACGACGTAGGACATGGCGGCGGAAATTATTTAACGACGGATGACACGGAGGGGCCCGGATCAACGACCCGATCCGTCCCGAGTGTCATCCTGAACGGAGTGAAGGATCCATCATGATTCACGCCGACGCACGTCCCGCTGGATCCTTCGCTGCGCTCAGGATGACAGGTGTCGGTGGTTTGTTTTCTATCCGTGATCATCAGTGAAATCCGTGGTCAACTCCGGGTCTGCAGCCACGCGATGGCGAGAGCGTAGACAATGAGGTTGCCGATGGCGAGCGGCAGCAGCTTCTGCCAGCCGAGCTTCATGACCTGGTCATAGCGGAAACGCGGCACGGTCCAGCGCACCCACATGAACAGGAAGATGAAAAACAACAGCTTGCTGAGGAAAAACCCGATCGACAGCGCCCCGAGCACGACCGGGTTGCCGGCCAGATGGAGCCAGTCGGCGACGACCGCCAGCGGCAGCCACGGCAGCGGATTCCAGCCCCCGAGGAAGAGCAGGGTGAACACGCCGGAGCCGATGAGCATGTGCGAGTACTCGGCCACGAAGAACAGGCCCCATTTCAGGGAGCCGTATTCCGTGTGGAAGCCGCCCACGAGGTCGGCCTCGCCCTCGGCCATGTCGAAGGGCAACCGGTTGGTCTCGGCGAAAAGCGAGACGAGAAACACCAGCGCCGCCACCGGCATGGTGAAGATGAACCACACCCCCGACTGGGCCTGCACGACGTCGAACAGGCTGAGCGTGCCGTTGCCGCCCGGGACATTGATCCAGAGGAAAACCGGCAGCACGGACAGCGTCATCGACAGTTCATACGAGATGAGCTGCGCCGAGGCGCGCACGCCGCCGAGGAAGGGATATTTGGAATTCGAGGCCCAGCCGGCCAGAATCAGCGAGTAGACGCCAAGCGAGGACACGGCGAAGACGGCCAAGATGCCGACGTCGACATTCGCCAGGATCAAAGGGACCAGCTGGCCGGCCTCGTTGAGATAGGCGCCGAACGGCACGGCGCAGACCGTCGTCAGGGCGGGGATCATCGCCACGATGGGGGCGAGGACGAAATAAAACTTGTTCACGTGGCCCGGGATCGGGTCCTCCTTGAAAAACATCTTGCCGCCATCCGCCATGAGGTGGAAGACCCCGAGCCGCTGGAGGAAAGGCCCGATGACCGGCAGCCAGGCCATCCAGAACGGGATGGCCCGATTCGGACCGGGCCGGCCCTGCATGGCGGCAGAGATCTTGCGCTCGATGAGCGAGCAGGCCCCGCCAAAAGGGAAGAGAAAGCCGATCACCGCCAGGCCCTTGATGGCCATCTGCAGCAGTGGGTGGAGCCCGGACCAGAGTTGGAGCACGGCACTCATGCGGTGGCCACCGCCGGGGCGGCGGGTTTGAAGTGCAGCGTCTCGCCCTCAATGAAGGGCAGCGCCGCCCACGGCGTGCCATCAAGCAGCAAGCCGGTGGAGGGAAGATTGGCGTAGGTGACGGTCGCCAGCGGCTTCACCCCGGCGGCGAGCGCGGTCCAGAGTTGACCCAGGTCGGCGGGCAATCGGGCGCCCCCGACCGCCGCGAGCAGGGTGCTGAGCGTCACGAGGTCATCGGCCACACCGGACTGCGCGGGCACGGCCTTCGCGAATTTCTGGAGGCGGAATTGCTGGTTCACGAAGGTCCCCGCCTTCTCGAACACCGTGAGTGTCGGGACCACCACCTGGGCCGCGGCGCTGGTGGCATTCTGGTGGGTGCCCAGGTAGACGATCGCCACCTTGGCCAATTGGGCGGTGGTCAGGCCGGCGGCGGTTAGATCCTCCCCGATCGACAGGATGGTCTTCACGTTGCCGGCGTCGATCTCCGCTCCCAGCGCGGTGAGTTGGGCGGTCGGCAGCGCGCAGATGAGGCCGGTGACGAGCGCACCGCGGACGTTCGGATTGCGGTCGGCGGAGACGAGAATCCTGTCACCCTGCCCCACCCGGCTGACGAGCGAGACCGGGGCCTTGAGCACATCGGCCAGCTGGCGGGTGAGATACTGCTCCTCGACGGTGCTGCGACCGGAACCGACAATCGCCACACCTTTCTGGTAGGGCGAGTCCTCCGGACGAGCCGTAGTCGTGGTGCGCGGCTCGTCGGGGACGACTCGCCCTACCAACAGATCCGCGGCGGCCTTCAAGGCCTTTTCATTGGTCGCAGCCTCGCCGTTGATTGACGCAGTCGCCAGACGGTCGGCCGCCTTGACCTGCTTGTAGAGCACGCGGCCGGAATCGGCCATCCACGTGTCATTGACATCATCGTTCTGGCGCGGGGTGATCCGGTAAATCGTCCCTTCGCGGCTCCAGACCTCGGTGTTCACCCCGACCGACGACTCCGGGTCGATCCCCGGCGTCTGCTTGAGGAACCAGACGCGCATCTTGAACCGGAAATCGGTGCTGGTGAGCGCGCCGACCGGGCAGATGTCAACGGTGTTGAGCGAGTAATTGTTCTCGAGCTTCTTGCCCGGGTAGCAGGTCAGCGTGCTGTAGCTCCCGCGGTCGATGAAGCCGAGCACATCGTCCTTCGCGACCTCCTTGCTGAAGCGGACGCAGCGCGAGCACAGGATGCAGCGCTCGTCGTCGAGGGTGACGCGCGGCCCGAGCTGGGTGCGCTTGGGCTTTACGTTCTTCTGCTCGACGAAACGCGAGTAACCGCGGCCATAGGCGGTGGAATGTTCCTGCAGCTTGCACTCGCCGGCCTGGTCGCAGATCGGGCAGTCGAGCGGGTGGTTGATGAGCAGAAATTCGGTGACGCTGTTGCGGCATTCCTGCACCGCGGGGGTGTTGGTGCGGATGTGGAGGCCGGGCGAGGCGTTGGTCGCGCAGGCGATCGTGGGACGCGGCATCCAGTTGACCTTCTGCTTGCCCGTGGCCGGGTCCATGATCGGCGCCTTCGTGGTGGGGTCGACCGCCGGCGTGCCCATTTCGACCAGGCACATGCGGCAGTTGCCGGACACGGTGAGTTTCGGGTGGTAGCAATAGTGCGGCACCTCGACACTGGCCAGACGGGCGGCCTCGATCATGTTCGTGCCCTTCGGCACGGCGATGTCCTTGCCGTCAACATTGACGGTCACGAGGTCGGGTTTGGGCGGAGCGATCATTACGGAATGAGGATTAGCCCACGGAACACACGGAAGGATCAATCCATTTGGTTTTCATTTCTGTGTATTCCGTGTGTTCCGTGGGCAAAAAATCAGATCAGTTCGACCGATTCGGCGGGCTTAGCCGTCTGCTTGGTCGTGGGGTAGCTTTTGAACTCGTCCCCAAACTTCGCCAGGAAGCTCTGGGTGGGCCAGGAGCAGGCCTCGCCGAAGGCGCAGATGGTGCGGCCGGGAATCTGGTCGGCCACGCCCTTGAGGAGCGCGGCGTCCTCGGCGCGGGCGGTGCCGTGCACCATGCGGGTGGTGATCTTCTTCATCCACAGCGAACCCTCGCGGCAGGGCGTGCACTGGCCGCAGCTCTCGTGCGAGTAGAACGCGTTGATGTTGGCCAGGGCCTCGACCATGTTGACGGAGTCATCCATGACGATGACCCCGCCCGAGCCGCCCATGGTGCCGATCATGCCGAGCGAATCGAAGTCCATCGGGACGTCCTCCACGCCCCAGTCGTAATCGACCATTTCCGCCCCGACCTTGCGCTTGCCCTTGAAGCGCTCGCCGAAGCGCAGGATCTTGGCGGAGGAACCGCCGGGAATGACGGCCTTGAAGGTGCGCCCGGGCAGCGGACCGCCGCAGACCTCGTGCAGCAACTGCCCCAGCGTGATCTTCCCCGCCTCAAACTCGTAGTATCCCGGTTTCTGCACGTGGCCGGAAACGCAGAAGATGCGCGTGCCGGTGTTGTTCGGCGTGCCGATCTTGGCGTAGGCCTCGCCGCCCATGTCCGCGATGTGCTTCACGTGGCAGAGCGTCTCGACGTTGTTGACGATCGTCGGGCACTGGTAGAGGCCGAGGACGGCGGGAAAATACGGCGGCTTGATGCGCGGGTTGGCCCGCTTGCCCTCGAGCGACTCGATCAGGCCGGTCTCCTCGCCGCAGATGTAGGCCCCGGCGCCGCGGTGGACGAAAATGTCACAGGAGTAGCCCGAGCCGAGGATGTTTTTCCCGACGAGGTTGGCCGCCCGCGCCTCGGCGATGGCCTTTTCCAGAATGCGGGCCCCGTGCGGCATCTCGCCCCGGATGTAGATGTAGGCCTGCTGCACGTTGTTCGCGAAGCAGGAGATCATCGTGCCCTCGATCAGTTGGTGCGGATCCTGGTGGATGATGTAGCGATCCTTGAAGGTGCCCGGCTCCGACTCGTCGGCGTTGACGATGAGATAGATCGGCTTGCCGCTCTTGCGGTCGACAAGCGTCCACTTCAGGCCGCAGGAGAACCCGGCGCCACCGCGGCCGCGGAGGCCGGACTTCTTGACCTCGTCCATCAGCTCGGCCGGCGGCCGGGCGAAGGCCTGCTTCATCACCGTGTAACCCCCGTGCTTCAGGTAGCAGGCGAGATCAGGGGTGTAGCCCCGCTCATCAATGTGGGCGAAGATCAGGCGGCGTTGGACGGGGGCGGGCATCGGGGATTTTCGATTTCTGGATTAGAATGTCGCTTCGCTCGGTACTCGATTTTCGATTGGCCGGACCGAGGTCAGGGCTTGTCGTCGAGGACGATCTCGATGCCCCCGGTCCAGCGGGCGGCGAGGTTGTAGACCATGGCCAGGAGCACGCCGACGAGGAAGCCGCCGACGGCGTGGATGAAGGGCATGAAGAGCGAGGCGGCGCCGGCGAACAGCCACGGGATGCCCAGCAGCTTGGGGGCGTAGGCCGTGTCCGCGACCGTGAAGGCCGCGCCGAGGGTCGCGAGCATGATCGGCGCCACGATCATCCCGATGAAGCCGTTGATCAGGCCGAGCACGAGCCCGAAGCGGATGGGCGGAATCTGGAGGATGCGGAATTTTTTCATGGGCGGACCCGCGCTTGCGCGGCGGCTTTGATCTGGTCGCTGAGTTGTTTCACCTTGGCCCCATCCACCTTCTCGTGCAGGTCGTCGTCGATCAGGACGACCGGGCCGGTGCCGCAGCTGGCGAGACACTCGACGAACTCGATCGTGACCTCGCCGTCGGCCGAGATCTCGCCGGTCGAGCAGCCGAACTGCTTCTGGAACTCATCGCACACCTTGTACCCGCCGGTGAGCGCGCAGGAGAGCGTGCGGCAGACCTTGATGTGCCGGCGGCCGATCGGCTGCTGCCGGAACATCGGATAGAAGGTGACCACCTCGTAGACGTTGATCGGCTGCAGCTCGAGCTTGGCCGCGATCCACTCGATCGCCTCGGGCGAGATCCAGCCGACGTCCTCCTGGATCAGGTGCAGGAGCGGCAGCGTGGCGCTGCGCTTCACCGGGTAATGGGTGATCACTTCGTCGATCTGGGACAGCGTCGCTGGCTTGAGGGTAAGCATCGGCGTGGGTTTCAAGCGGCGACGGTGAAAGGGACGATTTCAGATTTACGATTTACGCCGGATCGGCGGATCATCGCTGGACTGGAAATCGGGTTCTTCATTCGTAAATCGTAATTCTGAAATCGTAAATCAGCTCACCGGTCGCACTCCCCCATGACGAAGTCGAAGGAGCCGAGGATCGCGACCACGTCCGAGACCATGTTGCCGACGCAGAGCTTGGAGAGAATCGACAGGTTGCAGAACGAGGGGCTGCGGATCTTCATCCGGTACGGGACGCCGCCGCCCTTGCTGACGATGTAGAAGCCGAGCACGCCCTTGGGGTTTTCGGCCTCGAAGTAGACCTCCCCCGCCGGCATCTGCGGCCCCTCGGTCACGATCATGAAATTGTTGATCAGCTCCTCCATGGACGTGAGGATCTTGTCCTTCGGCGGGGCGAAAATCTTGCGCGCATCGGGCGCATACCAGTCGCCGCCCGGAAATTTCTTCACGATCTGCCGGATGATGCGGATGGATTGCTTCATCTCCTCGCCGCGGCAGAGGTAGCGGTCGTAGCAGTCGCCCTTGGCGCCGACCGGCACGTCGAACTCGTATTGCTCGTAGCCACTGTAAGGGCGGTCCTTGCGCAGGTCGTTGGCCACGCCGGAGCCGCGGAGGTTCGGGCCGCTCAAGCCATAGGCGATGGCGTCCGCCTTGGAGATGACGCCAATGTCCACCGTGCGATCGAGGAAGATCTTGTTCCGGGTCAGCAGGGACAGGATTTCATCCAAAATAGGCAGAAACTGATCAGTGAAGGCGTCCACGCGCTGAATCCAGCCCTCGGGCACATCGCGCGACAGGCCGCCGATGCGGCTGTAGCTGGTGGTGAAGCGCGCGCCGGTCAGCTCCTCAAAGAGCTTGTAGAGCTTTTCCCGCTCCTCGAAGCAGTACATGAACACGGTCCACGCGCCGACATCGATGCCGAAGGCGCCCAAGCCCATGAGATGGGAGGACACGCGGGCCATCTCGGCGGTGAGCACCCGGATGGCCTGGCAGCGGGCCGGCACCTCGAGCTTGGCCAGGCGCTCGACGGCGATGGCATAGGCCATGTTGTTGGCGAGCGGTGCGATGTAATCCAGCCGGTCCGTGTAGGGCACGAACTGGTTGTAGGTCATGTTCTCCGCAATCTTCTCGTCGCCGCGGTGCAGGTAGCCGATGACCGGGTCGGCCTTGGTCACGACCTCGCCGTCGAGTTCGAACTGGATGCGCAGGACGCCGTGGGTCGAGGGATGCGACGGCCCCATCGAGAGCGACATCTTCTCCGGCTCGAATTCCTTCGGCAGGTTGGCCGCTTTCGCCGCGGAGTCGGGATATGAAAAATCGGTGGCCATTAGCTAAGGCTCCCCGTGGCCAAGGAACACACTGACAGAACCCTATAATCTGTCATTCTGAGCGCAGCGAAGTCTAGCCCAGCAGGGCTGGTATGACATCCAGAACCATGCCCGCCGGCGGCCGTCATGCTGGATCCTTCGCTGCGCTCAGGATGACACGCACTGGTCCATTTTTGTGCCTGCTTGTGCCTTTTTGTGGCCATGAAAATCATATGGGTTTTTCCGTCTTTTCGTTCCACGCCTCATCCTTGGCGCGCGGCTCAGCGTCGCTCATCGGTTCGCCCGGGGTGGCCACAAATGGGCCGCCGGCCATCGGGGCGGCGATCACGCCGGTGCCAGTCTCGGCTGCGATCTCGGCGTCGGGCAGCGCCGTCGGCAGGCCGGCGAGCGGGAATTCCTTGCGCAGCGGGAAATGCGGATAGCCGTCCCACATCAAAATGCGGCGCAGGTCGGGATGGCCTTCAAACTTGACGCCAAACATATCGAAACACTCGCGTTCATGCCAGTCGGCTCCCGCCCACAGGCCGACCGCCGTGGGCATGGCGGGATCGGCGTCACTGGCGCAATCGGCGGCGACGCGGACATAGCGGTGGCCCGTGCTCGAATAAAGATGCCAGACCACGGTGAAGCGGGGAGATTTTTCGGCACTCCAGTCGATGGCGGTCAGATCCATCAGAAAATCGAAGCCCTGGGTGTCGCGCAGTAACTGGAGCACCGCGATGGCCTCGCCAGCCGGGACATTGAAGGCCGGACAGTCCAAGCTGGCCCGGGGCGTGGCCGCGGGCGAAATCTGGCTTACGGCGGTCGTTAAGGCGACGTCGGTGGTCATGCGTGGAACCGTTGGGTCAGGCCGTGAACTGTTTCGACCACGCCTTCTCGCCGCGGACCTTGACCTGCAGTTTCATGAGGGCGTCCAGCAGGGCCTCGGGCCGCGGCGGACAGCCGCTGATATAAACGTCCACGGGAATGATCCGGTCAACGCCCTGGAGGGTGGCATAGCTGCGATACATGCCGCCGGAAGAAGCGCACGCGCCCATCGCGATAACCCATTTGGGGGCGGCCATCTGGTCGTAGATCCGGCGCACCACGGGCGCCATCTTGTAGGTGACAGTGCCGGCCACGATCATGCAGTCGGATTGACGGGGCGAAAAGCGCATGACCTCGGCGCCGAAGCGCGCGATGTCGAACCGGCTGGCGGCCGAGGCCATCAACTCGATGGCACAGCAGGCCAAACCCATGGGCATGGGCCACATGGAGTTTGTCCTGAGCCAGTTCACCGCCGCATCGGCGCGGGTGACGATGACGTCCCCCTCGATTTTGCTGTTGTATGCGAGTTCGGTGTTGGCGGTGACCATTTAAGTAAAAAAACAAGGCAAG
The DNA here is from genome assembly GCA_037128315.1 of Opitutia bacterium. Classification (GTDB taxonomy): domain Bacteria; phylum Verrucomicrobiota; class Verrucomicrobiia; order Opitutales; family Opitutaceae; genus Lacunisphaera. The sequence goes on from JBAXWQ010000001.1 coordinate 21,540, forward strand.
CTACCAACCAAGACACCCCATGCAAGGAGGTTTTGTTTACAAATTGTGTCGTATTAGGTGATCGGTGTGGGCGGATGAATTACCGTTGACCGTGGCGGGGAGTTTTACCTTAACTCGACCCTTAGGCCAGTCACGGAGAGGTGGCAGAGTGGTCGAATGCGCATGATTGGAAATCATGTGTAGGTGCAAGCCTACCGAGGGTTCGAATCCCTCCCTCTCCGCCATCCTTCGCCCGTTGGGCTTCGGATGGCACGGCCATATTCCGCAAACCACCCAATCTTCGCCGGCCGAGGTATCTGCACGGCGAAGGATGCCCTCCGTAGCCTTGGCGAAGGAGGGCTGCTCGCTTTCTCCATCCTTCGCCCGTTGGGCTTCGGATGGCACGGCCATATTTGCAAACCACAAAATCCTCGCCGGCCGACCCAGTTGCGTGGCGAAGGATGCCCTGCGTAGCTTTAGCGAAGCAGGGCCGTGCGTTTTTCACGCAAAATGCATTAAAATCCATGATTGCTCAGGCAATTTCGAGCGGCGAAGGATGCTGCTCAACGCATAGCGAAGCAGGGCCATGTTTTGGCAAGCCGGCCCATGTTTTACGTTTACCTTATCGAAAGCATGACAGTGTCAACCCGGCACTATGTTGGGTTCACCGGCGACGTACGTCAGCGCTTGGTTGAGCACAATAGTGGCAAGCTCCCGAGTACAGCCCGGCATCGTCCTTGGCAGATAAAAACCTATTTGGCGTTTTCATCAAAGAAACAGGCCCTGGCCTTTGAGCATTACCTGAAATCGGGCTCAGGCCACGCCTTTGCACGAAAGCGACTTTGGCCAGATATTAGGTAAAGGTTATAACTTGTAGACGCCTCACGTTAATCAAAGAGGTGGGGAATATGAGCCAAGCCCAAGGCCATGGGCGCAGCCCTAAGCAGTACGATTCAACCCCTCCCCCTCCGCCATCCTTCGCCCGCTGGGCTAGGGATGCCATGGCCATCTGCCGGATGAGATGGTTGGCTGTGATTTGTAACCGCAAAATCATCGCCTAGGAGGTAAAGACCCGCTTTTCTCAGGGGCTGGGCCCAACCCCAATATTCAGCCGCCTCTCCCCATGCTCGTCCTCCGTCCCATTCGCGAACATGACCTGGCCGGCCTCGTGGCCCTGGCCGGGTCCACCGGGGGCGGCCTCACCACCCTGCCCCTGAACGAGGAGTTCCTCGGCGATCGAATTGAGTGCTCTCATCGCGCCTTTAGTCCCCGGGTGCGCAAGCCCGGCGGGGAATACTACCTCTTTGCCCTCGAGGACACGGAGACCCACGAGGTCGTGGGCGTGTCCGGAATCTCCTCGTGTGTCGGTGGCTTCGAGCCGTGGTACAGCTATGAAATCCGGCGGGAAAAGCTCGTCCACCGCCCGCTGAAGATCGACAAGGATGTTTCCGTCCTGCACCTGAAGCAGGATCATCGCGGGCCGTCGGAAATCTGCTCCCTGTTCCTGCGCGCCGACCGGCGGCGCGGCGGCGCCGGGCGACTCCTCTCCTTGTCCCGCTTCCTCTTCATCGGCGCCTTTCCGAAGCGTTTCACGGACACGATTATCGCCGAGATGCGCGGCTTCATCGACCAGACCGGCAGGTCCCCCTTCTGGGAGGCGGTTGGCCGGCATTTCTTTCCGATTGATTTCTACGCCGCCGATGTGCTCAGCGGCCTCGGTGAAAAGGAATTCATCGCCGACCTGATGCCGCGCCATCCCCTGTACGTGCCCCTGCTCTCCCCGGAGGTGCAGGCGGTCATCGGCCGGGTGCACCACGACACCGAGCCCGCCCTGGCCCTGTTGCTCGCGGAGGGATTTCAACCGGTCAATCAGGTCGACATCTTCGACGCCGGCCCGCTGCTGCGGGCCCCGGTCTCAAAGTTGCGCACCATCCGCACCTCCCAGGCCGCCCGCCTCCGTGATGTCAACCCGGCCCCAGCCCCGACGGCGGTGCGTTTGCTGGCCAACGCCCGGCTCGATTTTCGCGCCTGCCTGGGTGCCATCACAGAACATGAGGACGGTTCCGTCTCCCTCACCCCCGAGCTGGCGGAGGCTCTCGCGGTGGAACCGGGCGACACCCTCACCCACGCCCCGCTGAAATGAGCGTTTTTTCCTCAATCAACCCTGCGACGGGGGAAGCCGTCTGGACCGGCCCCGCCGCCACGCCCGCCGAGGTGCTGGCGGCCGTGACCCGCGCGCGCACCGCCTTTCGTTCTTGGTCGCGCACGCCACTGACGGAGCGCGAGACCCACCTGCGGGCCTTCGCCCAGGTCCTCGAATCCCGCCGCGCCCTGCTCGCCGACGCGATCTCTCGCGAAATTGGCAAACCCACCTGGGAGGCCCTGACGGAGGTCACGACCATGATCGGCAAGATCGAGCTCTCGATCACCGCCTATGCGCGACGCTGCGCCGACTTCACCGGCGGCCCCGCCATCACCCGCTTCCGGCCGCACGGCGTCGTCGCCGTGTTCGGGCCGTTCAACTTCCCCGGCCATCTGCCCAACGGCCACATCGTGCCCGCGCTCCTCGCCGGCAACACCGTCGTCTTCAAGCCCAGCGAACACGCTCCGCTCGTCGCCGAGCTCACTGCCGCCGCCTGGCGCGACGCCGGCCTGCCCGCCGGCGTCCTCGAGGTGGTCCAAGGCGCCCGGGAAACCGGCGCCGCGCTCGTGGACGCACCCGGCCTCGACGGCCTTTTCTTCACGGGCTCCGCGCGCACCGGCCTCTGGTTGGCGGAAAAATTCGCCCGCACTCCGGAGAAAATTCTCGCCCTCGAACTCGGCGGCAACAACCCCCTCGTGGTCTGGCCGCCGCGCGATCTTCGCGCCGCCGCCCTGCTGACCGTGCAGTCCGCCTACCTGACCGCCGGCCAGCGCTGCACCTGCGCCCGCCGTCTTATCCTCCCGACCGGCCCCGCCGGGGATGAGTTTGTAACGTATTGTATTCCATTGGTGCGGGCTTTGCGGGTCGGGGCGTTCAGCGAGCGGCCGGAGCCCTTCATGGGCCCGGTGATCTCCGCCGCCGCGGCCGACCAGGTACTCGCCGCCCAGCGCGACCTGCTCGCCCGAGGCGCCACCGCGTTGCTCGAGTCGCGCTCGCTGCGTTCGGGCACGGGCCTCCTCTCGCCGGGCCTGATCGACGTCACCGCCGTGGCGAATCGCAGCGACGAGGAAATCTTCGGCCCGCTGCTGCAGATCATCCGTGTCCCCGATTTCGCCGCCGCCATCGCCGAGGCCAATGCCACGCGCTACGGCCTCGCCGCCGGCCTCATCAGCGGCGACCCCGCGCTCTACGCCCGCTTCCGCGACGAGGTCCGCACCGGGCTCGTCAACTGGAACCAGCAACTCACCGGCGCCAGCGGCGCCGCTCCCTTCGGCGGCGTGGGCGGCAGCGGCAACCACCGTCCCAGTGCGTTCTTCGCCGCCGACTACTGCTCCTATCCCGTCGCCAGCATCGAAGTCCCCGAGCTGAAACTCCCCGCCACGCTCCCGCCCGGGCTCGAGAACGCCTAGCCCCGCCTACCGCCATGTCCGCCACTGAAGTCAACTTCGACGGCCTCGTCGGCCCCACCCACAACTACGCCGGCCTATCTCACGGCAACGTGGCCTCCATGTCGCACCGGGGCGCCTCGTCCAATCCCCGCGAAGCCGCCCTTCAGGGCCTCGCCAAGATGAAGTTTCTGGCCGACCTGGGCGTCCCCCAAGGCATTTTGCCCCCGCACGAGCGGCCGTCACTCGAGACGCTGCGCACCCTCGGCTTCAGCGGGACTGACCGTGCCATCCTGAGCGCCGCCGCCCGCCAGGCACCCGCGCTCCTCACCGCCTGCAGTTCCGCCTCGAGCATGTGGGTCGCCAATGCCGCGACCGTCACGCCCTCGGCGGATGCAGCCGATGGCCGCGTGCACTTTACCCCCGCCAACCTGACGGCAAAGTTCCATCGCTCCATCGAGCCGCCGCAAACGGGGCGGACGCTGCGTGCGATCTTCCGCGATGAAACCCGCTTCGCCGTCCACGGCCCGATCCCCGGCGGCCAGGCAATCGGCGACGAGGGCGCGGCCAACCACACGCGGTTCGCGCCGAGCCATGCGCGTTGCGGCCTCCATTTTTTTGTGTATGGCCATCGCGCGTTTGGCGCCGGACCGGTCGCGGCCCGCGCCAAGAAGTTTCCTTCCCGCCAGTCCTTCGAGGCCTTCGATGCCATTCGCCGGTCCCACCTGCTGGCGGACCGGGCCTGCGTCTTTGCCCAGCAGCACCCGGCGGCGATCGATGCCGGGGTGTTCCACAACGACGTCATCTCCGTGGGCAACGAGAATGTCTTTCTCTACCATGAGGGCGCGTTCGTGCAGACCCCGGCGGTGATCCGCGAGCTGCGTCGCAGCTACGCCGCGCTCCATCGCGGTGCGGAACTGATCCCCCTGCAGGTGCCCCTCGCCCGCGTGCCCCTGCGGGACGCCGTTCAGTCCTACCTCTTCAATTCCCAACTGGTCACCCTGTCGCGCGGCCGCATGGCGCTCATCGCCCCGACCAACTGCGCGGAGACGCCGCGAGTGAAGGCCTTCATCGAGGAACTGCTGGCCCGCCGCGGCTCGCCCCTGCGCGAGGTCCATTACCTGGACCTCAAGCAATCCATGCGCAACGGCGGCGGCCCCGCCTGCCTCCGCCTCCGCGTCGTGCTCACGCCCGCGGAGCGCGCCGCCCTGCCGCCCGGCAGCATGCTCAACGAGGCCACCTACGGCCGGCTGACGACCTGGGTGAAGCAGCACTACCGGGACCAGCTCGGCGCTGCCGACCTCGCCGATGCCCAGCTACTGGAAGAATCGCGCCGGGCCCTGGATGAACTCACCCAACTGCTCGGCGTTGGCTCCATCTATCCGTTTCAATCCGCTGGGGCGTGACGGCGCCTGCGAGATCTGCCATCCGGGCCGGGACGGCACGTTTCAGCCGGACGGAAAATTCCCGAGTAAACGGTCGATTCTGCCCGCTGCCTCGCGGAAGCATGTTCCCTCGGGTCAAGCCAGCTAAAATAAATCCAGCAAATGGCCACGCAACGCATCGTCCTCCTCGGGGCGGTTGGGGGGCGTTAAAGGCCCCAAACGTCGGGCGGGTACAGCTCCGCCGGTGGCACCGGGTGGGGCTGGCGGTAAAGGTTGTCTGGCTGGGGTGTTTTTAGAGTTTCAACTCAGCGTTTCTGTTTGTAAGTTAACCGCGATGCCAGAACCGATCCCATCAAATCCCCCGGTAAAAGCAGGGGCCGTTCTCCTGGTGGACGACGAGCGCCAGCTGATCGAGTTGTACGGGGAAGTATTATCGCGTCATTATGAGGTCGACCTGGCCGGCTCCACCGAGGAAGCCGGACGGATGGTCCTCCAGAAGAAATACAAGGTGATCCTTTGTGATTACGACATGCCCGGAGGCAACGGCCTGAGCTTTCTGACCAAACTCCGCAAGGAACACCCGGAAATCAGGCGGATCCTGATGACCAGCTACATGCAACCGGAATTCGTGCGCGGGCTGAATGCCGCCGACCCCTTTCACTACCTGCTCAAGCCGATCGCCTTCCCCACCCTGCTCAAATGGGTGGATGATGCCGCCAAGGATTACGATCTCACGCAGAGCGGCGCCTGAGGTCGGTGGTGCGGCCTGAGCGCGTCGGTCGCGAGGGGCCGCCGATCGGCGTCTCGCGGATTGCCTTTGCCCGGCGCCCCGGCCAGCTTCCGCGCCACGGACGCACATGGCCCAGCAACGCATTGTCATCATCGGGGGCGGCTTTGGCGGGGTGAAATGCGCCCAGACCCTGTCCGACCAGCTGCGCCCCGGTGACGCCGAGCTCATTCTGTTCAACAAGGAAAACCACCTCGTTTTCAGTCCGCTCCTGGCCGATGCCGTCGGTTCCACGCTGAACCTGCTCGATGTGATCGTGCCCCTCCGCCAGCTGCTGCCCCGCGTCACCTGCCGCACGGAGGAAGTGCGCGGCATCGACCTCGCGGCGCATACCCTCGCTTACGAGGGCTACGACGGGCAGCCGCGCCGGCTGACCTACGATCACATCGTCATCGCCTGCGGCAATATCTCCAACCTCAACGTGGTGCCGGGCATGGCCGACCATGCGTTTCCCCTGAAGACCGTCGGCGACGCGGCCGTGCTCCGCACCCACATTCTGTCGCAGATGGAAAAGGCCGAGGTGTGCGACGACCCGGAGCGCCGGCGCTGGTATTTGTCCTTCATCGTGGTCGGCGGCGGCTACAGCGGGGTGGAGACCGCCGGCGAGATCAACGACCTGGTCCGCACCAGCCGCCGTTTCTACCGGAACATCCGCGCGGAGGACATCACGGTCACCCTGATCCATTCCCGCGACCAACTGCTGCCGGAGATCAGCCCGTCGCTGCGCGAGTTTGCCCGGAAAAAGATGGAGCAGGCCGGCGTCAGCATGAAGCTCAACGCCCGCGTGCAACTGGCCACCGGCGAGGGCGTCGGCCTGAAGGATGAATTTGTCCACGGCGGCACCATTGTCTGCACCATTGGCAGCACGACGGCCCCCGTCGTCGAGCAATTGGACTCGCCCAAGGAGAAGGGCCGCCTGCTCACCGAGGCCGACATGCGCCTGCGGGGCCGCCCGAACGCCTGGGCGATCGGCGACTGTGCGGCCATCAGCAACGCCTACGACGGCCAGCCCTCGCCGCCCACCGGCCAGTTCGCCGAACGCCAGGGCCGGCAGTGCGCCCAGAACATCATCCGGCTCCGGCGGGGCGAGGCGACCCGGCCATTTTCCTTCAAGGTGCTCGGCCAGCTCTGTTCCATCGGCGGGCAAAGCGCGGTCGCCGAAATGCTGGGCTGCAAGCTCTCGGGCTTCGTCGCCTGGTTCATCTGGCGCGGGGTCTACCTGTTCAAGCTGCCCTCCTGGGACCGGCGCGTGCAGGTCGGCTTCGACTGGGCCTGGCTGCTGTTCTTCCCGCGCGACCTCAGCTGCATCCAGACCGACGTCACCGACCGCGTCACCCACGCCCACTACGAGCCGGGCGACCTCATCGTCAAGCAGGGCGACCCGCCCGCCAGCTTCTATGTGATTGAGAAAGGCGAGGTCGAGATCGTGCGCAGCTCGCCCGAACGGCCCGACGGCGAGATCCTCGCCGTGCTCGGCGCCGGCAATTTTTTTGGCGAGGCCGCCCTGCTCAGCAACCAGCCCCGCTCCGCCTCGGTGCGCGCCCGCACCCCGGCCGAGATTGTCATCATGGGCCGGCATGTCTTCTCGAACATCGCCTCGTCCCTGGCCCCGCTCAAGCAGGCACTCACCGCCGCCATCACCCGCCGCTCCGCCAATTTCTGGACCCAGCGGCCCGAGGCCATGAGCGCGCTGCGTCACCTCCCGCTGGCCGATTTCATCGAGCCCGCCCCCACCCCGCTGCTCAAGCCGACGGACCGGCTGATCGATGTCATGCGCGTGTTTGCCGACCACCCGGACGAATTTTTCTATGTCTCGGCCGATGGCGCGCGGCTCGACGGCATCGTCACGCTTACCGACCTGCTGCGGGCGCAGAACCGTGATGCCACGGCCGAAACCCCGGCCAGCACCTTCATGATCCCGGAGCCCGCCTGCATCGCCCAGACCGACTCGGCCATGGTCGCCGCCGCCGGCTTGAGCGAACACAGCCTGAAATTCCTGCCGGTCGTCGCCGACCTGTCGGGTCGGCGGATCGTGGGATTTGTCCGGGCCCGCAAGCTCATGGCCGGCGTGATGCGGCAGGCCCGCACGGGCGCCCCGTGGGCCGGCGCTTGAGGCGGAGACCGCAGGAAGCAAAGGGTTTCCCCAGATGAAAGCCTTCCGGCGCCTTCGATTTAAACTCTGTTTGCCAAACGGTTCATCCCGCGTAGCCTCTGCCGTCCCCGCTTCCCGTTGATGCAAGACCTCACCGACCTCTACCAGTCCGTCATTCTGGACCACAACCGCCGGCCGCGGAACTATGCGGTCCTGCCCACCGCCAACCGCGTGGGTAGCGGCAACAATCCGATGTGCGGTGACCAGATCACCGTCTACGTGCGCCTCGAGGGCGACCGCATCGCCGAGGTCAGTTTTCAGGGCAGCGGCTGCGCCATTTCCAAGGCCAGTGCCTCCCTCATGACCGTCAATCTCAAGGGCAAGACCATCGCCGAGGCTGAAGCCATCTATGCCGACCTGCACCAGATGGTCACCACCGGCAAAGTCGGGGAGGACAACATGTCCGACCTCGCCGCCCTCGCCGGGGTCCACCAGTTTCCCGCCCGCATCAAGTGCGCCACTCTGGGCTGGCACGCCGCCCTGAACGCCGCCAAGGGGGACGAGAAACCGGTGACAACCGAAAAACCCAGCGATTGAGTTCATCCTGTAGGTCGGGGTTTATCCCCGACAGTCGGGCGTAAAGCCCGACCTACCACCGCAAACCCCTTTCATGAGCCCCGCCTGGAAAAACATCCGCACCGACTTCCCGATCCTTGACCAGCAGGTGAACGGCAAGCCCCTGGTCTATCTCGACAACGCGGCCACGTCACAGAAACCGCAATGCGTCATCGACGCGCTCTCCCATTACTACCGGAAGGACAATGCCAACGTCCACCGTGGTATCCACACCCTCTCGATGCGCGCCACCTTCGCCTATGAGGCGTCCCGCGAGCGCAGTGCCAAATTCCTTAACGCGGCTGAACCCGGCGAAATCGTGTTCACCGCCGGCACCACCGACAGCATCAATTTGGTCGCCAATGCGTGGGGCGACGAAAACCTGCAGGCGGGCGATGTCATCTTGCTCACCGAGATGGAGCATCACTCCAACCTGGTGCCCTGGCAGATGCTCGCCCGCCGGACCGGGGCCAAGTTGCGCTATCTGCCCGTGGTCGCCGGCGATACCGGCCTGCTGGATCTTACCCAACTGGACCGGGTGCTCACCCCCGAGGTGAAGATCTTCGCGTTCACCCACGTTTCCAACACGCTGGGGGTCATCAATCCGGCCGCGGAGCTTTGTGCGGCCGCCCGGAAAGTCGGAGCCCTCACCCTGATTGACGCGGCCCAGAGCGCGGGTCACCTGCCGGTCGACGTCCGGACGCTGGGTTGCGACTTTCTCGCCCTCTCCGGCCACAAGATGTGCGGCCCCACCGGCGTCGGACTGCTCTACGGCCGCAAGGCCCTGCTCGACGCCATGCCGCCCTACCGCGGCGGTGGCAGCATGATCTCGAGCGTGGAGTACTTCGAAAGCAAGTGGGCCCCCGCCCCGCAGAAATTCGAGGCCGGCACGCCCAATATCGCCGATGTCATCGCGCTGGCCCGCGCCATGGACTATCTCGACGACCTCGGCCGGGAGGCCATTGCGCGGCACGACGAGCAACTCGCCGCCCACGCCTACGCCCGCCTTGCCGCGGAAATCCCCGGCATCAGGATGCTCGGCCCGGCGCACCACCGCAGCGGGGTCATCAGCTTTGACCTGCCGGGCGTGCACGCCCACGACGTCGTGACGATGGCCGACCAGGAGGGCGTGGCCCTGCGGGGCGGCCACCACTGCAACCAGCCCCTGATGCGCAAGCTCGGCCTCAGTTCCACCTCCCGCGCCAGCTTCTATCTCTACAACACCGAGGCTGAGATCGAGCGACTGGTCGCGACCCTCAAGAGAATCCAGGGATTTTTCGCGGGTTAACCACCTGATTTCAGGCTGTAGGAGGGGCTTTATGCCCCGATCGAAATACTTAAAATGGACGGATGTCGTTCGATCCCAAACATGGGCATAAGGCACTGAGGAGGGGTCGCTGGTCCGAATCAGGAGCCGAGTACTTCCTGACTTTCTGCACGGCGGACCGCCGCCCGGGATTAACTGCGCCGGATGTAATGACGGCCATTTTGCTCGAGGCCAGCCGACTTGGCAAAGATTCCAGATGGACTCTGCTTTCCGGCGTCGTGATGCCGGATCACGTTCACCTCCTGGTCAAAATCAGTTCAACAACCGGGTTAGCCGGCGCCGTTCGTCTCTTCAAGGGCCGGCTCACGCCAGTTCTCCGCACCGCGGGTTTGCGATGGGAGCCCGCGTACTTCGATCACCGCCTTCGCCCGAATGAGGATCGGCTGCCAGTATTCATTTATATCTATCTGAATCCCTATCGCGCCAAGCTCCTGATACCGGGCCAAGTGTGGACCGGCTATTTCTGCAATCAGAATGACTGGATATGGTTTGAGGCGTTGACCAATCAAGCCTGTCCGTTTCCTGAATGGCTTGCGTAACCATCGGGGCGTAAAGCCCCTCCTACAGTTTTGAAGCCCTCCAGCCCAACGCCTGCCTGCAATTGGACAATTTATGCCTAGCCGCGGCGGCCCGCCTCGGCTAACCTGTCGGCCTTATGGTGTCACCACGCAACACCGTCACGGTACCTAACGCTGTCGAACCCGCTCTCGAGCTGGTCCGAAAGTACAACATTCCCGGACCCCGCTACACGTCGTACCCGACGGCGCCGCAGTTCTCGGAAGCGATCGATCGCACCGCCCTGCTGGCGGACATCGCCCGGGACAATGCGGACGTCACCTCGGCGCTCTCCCTGTATTTTCACATCCCGTTCTGCGAGTCGCTGTGCTGGTATTGCGGCTGCACGACCGTCATCACCACCCGCCGGGCCTCGGCCCATGAATACATCAGCTGGCTGGAAAAGGAGCTCGCCCTGACGGCGCCGCTGCTGAACACCGCCCGCCCGGTGACCCAACTGCATTTCGGCGGCGGCACCCCCACGTTTCTGCCCCCCGAGGAGATCGATCGCCTCGCCGCCGCCATCCATCGCCATTTCAAGTTTGCCCCCGACTCGGAAAACTCGGTGGAGATCGATCCGCGCCGGCTGACCAAGGAGCATGTCGACGCCTTTCGCCGGCTGGGCTGCAACCGCGCCTCGCTGGGGGTGCAGGACACCAATCCCGAGGTGCAGCTGGCGGTCCACCGCTGGCAGCCGCTGGCCCAGACCGCCCAGGCCATCGCCTGGCTGCGCGAGGCCGGTTTCCAGTCCGTCAGCGTCGACCTCATCTACGGCCTGCCGCTGCAGACCCCGGAATCCTTCACCAAAACCCTGGACGAGATCATCACGCTCAATCCCGACCGGCTCGCGGTCTTCAGCTACGCCCACGTGCCGTGGATCAAGCCGGCGCAGAAAATCTTCGACACCCGCGAGCAGCTGCCCTCGACCGAGGCCAAGCTGACCATGCTGATGACCGCCGTCGCCAAGCTCACGGCGGCCGGCTACGTCCAGATCGGCATGGACCACTTCGCCCGGCCCGATGATGAACTCGCGGTCGCCTTCGCCGACGGCACGCTGCACCGCAATTTCCAGGGCTACACGACACGCGCCGGCGCCTCGCTCTATGGTTTCGGCATGTCCTCCATCTCGGAGACCGACGGCGCCTTCCGGCAGAACCACAAGGAGCTGCCCGACTATATCACCGGCCTCGAGGCCGGCCGCCTGCCCATTGAGCGCGGCTATCTGCTCAGTGACGACGACCGCCAGCGCCGCGCCATCATCTCGGATGTCATGTGCGGCCGCGGCCTGGATTATGCCGCCCTCACTCGCCGGCTGGGGCTAGACTTTCCCGCCACCTACGCCGCGGAACTCGCCTCGCTCGCCGATCTGGAAGCGGACGGCCTGCTCACCCGGCATCCCGACCGCGTGGTGATCACCGATCTCGGCCGCCTTTTCCTGCGCATCATCGCCATGCGCTTCGACGCCCACCTCACGAAGCGGCCGGGCGGATTCTCCAAGACCGTGTGATTTAGCCAAAGCGTGAACCACTCATACACACTGATGGGCACTGATTGATCCGCAGGCTGCCAAATCAAAAGCCCAAGTTCATTTGTTTTTCTTAATGTCAATTCGTGGTCCAATCATCGGCTTCAGCCATCTCCCATTAGTGATCATTAGGGAGTGTATTCAAACCCACCCACTATCAGTTTTCTGTCATTCTGAACGAAGTGAAGAATCCATGCTTTCGCTCGCGATATGGCCTTCGAAGCCGTGGATCCTTCGCTCCGCTCAGGATGACAAACTAGGTTTGAATACACGCCCTAGTGACAATTAGTGGTCAACCCTCCGGACCATTCTTCCTCATGCCTTATCGCATCGGCAAAAGCTTCGAGATCGAGAGCGGGCACATCCTGTCGAAACACCCGGGCAAGTGCCGCTTCCCTCATGGTCACAGCCGCAAGGTCGAGGTGGTGCTGGTGGCCGACACCCTCGATGCCAATGACATGGTCTGCGACTTCAAGGCGGTGAAGTTGGCCCTCGGGTCATTTCTCGATACCTGGGACCACGCCCTGGCCCTGAATACCGACGACCCCAACTTCGCCTTCTATCAGGCCAAGCACGGGGAACGCATCATTCCATTCGCGCACACCGATCCCACCACGGAAGTCATGGCTCGGACCATCTTTGAGGAGCTGAAACGGGCCATGGCCGCCACCAGCCGGCAGGGCGACTTCGCCATTCCCGCCGGTGTCCGGGTGGAGCGGGTGCGGGTCACCGAAACCAGCTCCAGCTGGGCGGAGTACTCAGGATAAATAGGCCACCAGCTGGTTCTCCGCACTGCCGTCATCATAGAGATCGAGCAGCGCATAGGCCGGGCCAAATTCCTGATAGTTGCCCTTCCACCACCCGCCACAGACCGCGCCGTTGCAGAGATAACGGACCCCCAGATAACTGACATCATCCACCATGTGCAGGTGGCCGCTGAGGCAGATCCGCACGTTCGCATGCCGGAGGAAGAGGTCCTTGATGCGCCGGGCATCAAGATGCATCCAGGCCCCGGGCACCTCCCAGTTGCCGGTCTTGGCGAGGTCGCCGTCGAGAAAGGCCGCGGCACTGAGGATCGGGATGTGCGAGAGCACGCAAACCGGGGTGGCCGCCGGCGTCGCGGCCAGATCGCGCCCGAGCCAGGCGAACTGCTCCTCGTCGAGCTGGGCGAAATAGCCGTTGGTCCGGCCCATCTGCATGCTGTCCAGCACCACGAAATGCCAGCCCGAGCGATCGAAGGAAAAATACCGCTGCGCCAGCCCGAGCCGGCGCAGCGCAAGGGCCTTGCCGTAATCCGGGTCCTGGGCGAGGGCGAGGTCACCGCGGCGGCTCCAGCCGAGAATGTCGTGATTACCGAGGCAGACGGCATGCGGCAGCTTTACCTCGGCGGCGAATATCCTGTTCCACAGCTCCCACTGGGGCAGCACCTTCTCCTTGGGTTGCTCCAGCGCATCCCCGATGCAATCGCCGCCGAAGAGCAGCAGGTCGGGCCGGTCGGATTGGGCCTGGGCATGGCGGATGGCCGCCGCCATGCCCTCGGCCGCGCCCTTGATATCCGAGACATGAATGTCCGTCAGGTGCGCCACACGCAGCAGGCGCTTGCGACCCGGGGTTGGCGGGGCGGCGGTCAGGCTCGCCGGCGCGCCGCCCAGCGATGTGCCCAGTATCAGGGCACCCGTGTTCTTGAGGAAATTGCGTCGGGACAGTTCGGGCAACGGGGCAGGAAACGGATTCACGAACAAGCACTACCCCGGCCAAACTCTCGGCGGCAATCCCCAACCGAGAGGCCTGCTACATCCGCCGTCCGTCCAGTGTTGTCGGCGGCCGTTTTCCTGTCATTGACTCGGACCGTGCACCCCCCTCCCGAAGACGCGACCATTTTGGCCCTGGAACGGCCGCACCGCGATTTGCTGACCTACTACCTGCTGAGCTGCCTGGTGGTGCCGCCGCTGTTCCCGATCATCGCGCCATATTATTATTTTCGCTACCATACGATGCGCTACAAGTTCACCGACGAGGGCATCTCCATGAGTTGGGGGATATTGTTTCGGCGGCAAATTATCATCAATTATGCCCGGATTCAGGATATCCACCTGCGCTCGAACCTGGTTGAACGCTGGCTGGGACTGGCCCGCGTCCTCGTCCAGACGGCCAGCGGAAGTTCCGGGGCCGAGATGACCCTGGAGGGATTCAAGGAATTCGAGGCCGTCCGCGATTTCCTCTACTCCAAGATGCGCGGGGTGAAAGACCCGGCCCACCAGGCCAGTTCGGCCGCCACCCGCCCGGCGCAGGAAACCGAGCTCGCTGCGGCGTTGCGTGAGGTCGCCCGGGAATTGCGGGAAACCCGCGTCGCCCTGCAGGCGCGCCAATCCGACAACCGGGATTCGCGCCATGTATGACTGGTTCCGCCTCCAGGTGCTGCACGTCATGCGCGTGCCGCACGACCCCGCGCCGCCATATGGAGCCCCGGGCTCCATCCGGATTTTTCGCGCCGGCCGGAATTATTTCAAGCTCCGGTTGTTCGGCTGGGTCGTCACGCAGCTGATCGTGCTGGGCGGCATTGTTTTTTGGGCGGTGGTCCTGATGGACGTCGAGAATGCTGTCCGCGTACGAAAACAGGCGGAGGCCTCCACGCCGGCCTTCTCTCAGGAGTTCTTCAACGAGACCATCCAGTCGATGAAGGCGCCCCCGCCGCCTGCCCCCAAAAGCACCCGGCGCAAAGGAATCAACCTCGATGGCTGGACGGGTTTCAAGCGCGGCCTGGTCGAGATTGGCGTGCGGCTGCCCGACTGGTCCTTCCCCTTGATCTGGTTCATCAAGGTGTCCGGCTTCGCCCTTTTTCTCGGACAGATTCCGTTCACCTATATGGTGCGCCGGCTCGATTATGAGCTGCGTTGGTATATTGTCACCGACCGCAGCCTCCGCATCCGCACCGGCCTGGTTCGCCTGCAGGAATCCACCATGAGCTTCGCCAACCTGCAGCAGGTTGAGGTCCAACAAGGACCGCTCCAGCGCCTACTCGGCCTCGCCGACGTCCACGTGCAATCCGCCGGTGGTGGAGGGGGCGATCATGACACCCGTCACGGCAAGGAGTTGGACTCCCTCCACACCGGCATCTTTCACAGCGTCGACAACGCGACCGAAATCCGCGACCTCATCCTCCAGCGCCTCCGGCAGTTTCGCCAAACCGGCCTCGGGGATCCGGATGAACCCCACGATCACGTTGTGACAGGCGGTCCCGCCGTGGCGGGTCCATCCCACGAGTCACCAGCCGAGACCATTGCCGCCGCCCATGAGTTACTGGCGGAAGCACGGGCCCTGCGGCAGGCGCTGTCGAAATAGAGGGCCCCTTTTCAGCTCGCCGGGCGACTCGGTCGCGCCCGACTGCCAGGCATCAGCTTAAATCACCGAGCGGTAGGAGCGGCTTTATGCCGCGATGTTGGACGATCGATGGCGGCACGAATGTTCGATCGGGGCGTAAAGCCCCTCCTACAGACCAGATTCTTCTCGTCCCGGGCGACACAGAATGTCGCCCGCCTTTATCAACTCACGGAATCTTGAGCACCATGCCCGCCTTGAGGTCGGTTTCGCTCTTCATGACGTCGCGATTGGCGGCGTAGATATCGTGCCACTTCGTGCGATTGCCATAATACTGCTGGGAAATCTTGGACAGCGTGTCGCCGGGCTTGATGGTGTGCTTGCGGCCCGCGGCCGGGGCGGGTCCCGGCTTGGCCGGAGCCGTGACGGTGGTGGCCGCCGCGGCGCTGGTCTTGGGTGGCGTGACCGCGG
The DNA here is from genome assembly GCA_037128315.1 of Opitutia bacterium. Taxonomy (GTDB): domain Bacteria; phylum Verrucomicrobiota; class Verrucomicrobiia; order Opitutales; family Opitutaceae; genus Lacunisphaera. The sequence goes on from JBAXWQ010000001.1 coordinate 37,122, forward strand.
TGCGTGACGCCTTGCCCGGACCGGGCTTCGTGTGCAACACCGGGCCGGTCTCCGTGGAAAAACTAATGGCCGGCGCCGACGGTGCCGCCGCCCCCGGTTCGGCCTCCTCCCGGGTGAAAGTTGTCGCCTCGGATCGGCCCGCCTTCAAGTCCGCCAGTTCCTGCTTCAAGGACTGGTTTTCCTGCTTGAGCCGGTCCAGCGCCGCCACGAGATCCACCCGCTGCAGCTGATTTTCCAAGGGCTGAGCCGGCAACGTACGGGCAAAATCCCGCGTCGCCGCGGTGATGCGCTGCCGAACCAGCGAGGCCTGCGGGCTATTCGGTCGCAGCGCGAGGTATTTGCGAAAGTGGTAGATGGCCGAGAGCGGGTCGTTGATATGCTGCAGGTAGAGCAGACCCGCTTCGAGGTGCGACTCGGCCGCATCCTCCCCGCGCTGCTCGATGACCTTCAGAAAGGCGTTGAGGGCCTCCTGCTTGCGGCCCGTCTTGAGCAGGGCCTGACCCTCGCGATAGACCGGCTCATCCACCTCCGCGGCGGAGGAGAGCCGTTCGTTGCCCCCGCAGCCCGCCAAGCCAAGCAACAGGGCACCCAGCAGGGGTGGCAGCAGGCGGCGGAAGTTGGGGACAGGACGGAACACGACTGGAAATGAATTGAACGACGATGAGCGGCCGGTAGGTTTGCGCGTGCCCCAACCCAACACAAGTTTTTGATGCCACTGGATTCCGCCACCCTCCTCGCCCAAGCCCGCAAGTGCCTTGCCATCGAGCGCGAAGCCATCGACGCCACGGCGGCGGTCCTCAATGATGATTTTGTGGCCGTGGTGCGCGCCGTGGAAACCGTCGTGCGCGACGGCCACAAGCTGATCATCTCCGGCGTCGGCAAAAACGCCCATATCGCGCAAAAACTGGCCGGCACCTTCAACAGCACCGGCGTACCCTCCTGCTTCCTCGACCCGACCCAGGCGCTGCACGGGGATCTCGGGCTTTGCGCGACCGGGGACCTGGCCATTTTGCTGAGCAACAGCGGCGCCAGTGCCGAGATGCTGCAACTCCTCCCCCTGTTCGAGAAATTCGGCCTGCAGACGGTCGCCCTCACGGGCTCGCCTGACAGTGAAATGGCCCGCGGGGCGGATTTCCGGCTGATCTACCACGCCCCCCGGGAAGCCTGCCCCCTCGCCCTCGCCCCCACCGCCAGTACGACAGCCGCCCTGGCCCTCGGCGACGCCCTGGCCATGGTGCTGCTGGAAAGTCGCGGCCTGACTCGCGAGGATTTTGCCAAGTACCACCCGGCCGGCACCCTTGGCATGACCCTCCTGCTCCGGGTGAAGGATATCATGCGCACGGGAGAGGCCTGCCCGGTACGGCCCGAAGCCGGAACCAGCGTGCAGGAGGCGATCTTCGCCATGACCAAGGCCAAGGCCGGCGCTGTCGCCCTGGTCGATGCCCAGGGCGTGATGACCGGGATTTTCACCGACGGTGATTTTCGGCGCAGTGCCCTCACGGGCGGCCCGGATTTTCTGCTGAAACCCGTGGGGCAATTCATGACCCGGAATCCACGCAGCATCCCGGCCGACGTGCTGGCCGTGGAGGCGCTGAAGCTGTTCCAGCAATACAAGATTTCCGACCTGGTTGCGCTCGATGCCGGGAAAAAGCCGGTGGGCTACATCGACGTGCAGGATCTGCCGAAGCTGAAGATTTTGTAAGGTCGAAATCCCGGCCGGCCTTGCTGGCGGTAGGAGGGGCTTTACGCCCCGATTCTTGCGTCCCACCGGCCCGCGGATATTTCAAATCGGGGCATAAAGCCCCTCCTACAGCCCTGCTGATTGGAAGCGATACCCGAGCCAAAATGATTCATGCCCCGCCGACGGGGCGCTCGAATAATGAGCACCGGACGTCGACTAATAGACTACGCCATGCCTGCTGCGCCAGCTTGTCATGCGCCCGGATCCAGCTAGCGTCGCGTGATGCCGACGCCTCCCTTCATCTATCAGGATCCGCTGCCGCTGGGCCCGGATGACACAGAATACCGCCTGCTGTCCACCGAGGGCGTGACCCGCGCCACCTTCGAGGGCCGCGACATCCTCAAGATCGCCCCGGAAGCACTGACCTATCTGGCCCGCGAGGCATTTCATGACACCAATTTCTTCCTGCGGCCCAAGCATCTGGCCCAGGTGGCGGCGATCCTGCAGGACCCCGCGGCTTCCGCCAACGATCGCTACGTGGCGCTGACCCTGCTGAAGAATGCCGAGATCGCGGCCCGGGGCATTCTGCCGATGTGCCAGGACACCGGCACCTGTGCCATCTTCGGCAAAAAGGGCCAGGCCGTCTGGACGGGGGGCAATGATGCCGCCCAACTCACCCAAGGCGTGTATGAGTGCTACACCAAGGAAAACCTGCGCTACTCGCAGGTCGCCCCGCTGGACATGTACAAGGAGGTCAACACCGGCACCAACTTGCCGGCCCAGATCGACCTGTTTGCCACCGAGGGCTCGAAGTATGAGTTCCTCTTCGTCGCGAAGGGCGGCGGCTCGGCCAACAAGCTTTACCTGTTTCAGGAAACCAAGGCCCTGCTTAATCCTAAGGGTCTCGAGAAGTTCTTCGCGGACAAGATGCAGCTGCTCGGCACGTCGGCC
>JBAXWQ010000010.1:0-24647 GCA_037128315.1 Opitutia bacterium
GGGAAGAGGGGGTGATTAGGAAGGTTTCCACGCTGCGTAGCGTCAACCCTCTAAATAAAAAAAACACGGGCGGGCGGGTGGCATTAGCCGGACCGGGATCATCCCCGGCCGGTGCTTATGCCGACAGGCGGGCTTGCCATGACGCCTGAAAATCATGATTTGTAAAACATGGACCCTGCCGAACGCGAGTTGCTCGCCCGCACCGAGCCGCCCCGTCGCCCCAACGGCGAGCGGAAACTGGCCCATAATATCCTGATGCAGGTTACCTGGGGTCTGCTGGCGGTGGCAGGCCTGGGGCAGCTGTTCTTACTGGTCTGGCTGGATGTGATGTCCTGACCGCGACCAGCGAATGATAGCTGGAGGCTCGGGCTTGAAACACCGTCTGGTGTTCCAAGGGCCAGGGCGCGTCGGGGGCGGGTTGCCAGGTCTGCAACCCCGCCAGCAGGGCCGCCACGGCTTCAAAATATTCCCGATGGTCCGTCCGGAAATAAAGCCGGGTGCCCTCCCCTGCCCGGTGGGCGACGGCCTCGAAAAAATCCGGCTGGAGCAGCCGGTTTTTGTGGTGGCGCTTCTTGGGCCAGGGATCGGGAAACAGCACCCAGATTTCCCGAAAGCTGACCGGCGGCGGCAGGGCCAGGAGAAATTCCCGCGCCTCGGCCCGGACAAAGTGGCAGTTCTTGAGCTGGCCACGGCGGGACTTGCGGAGGGCGCGGTCGATCCGCTCGCTGCTCAGGTCGACGCCCACGCAGATCCGCGCCGGGAATTCCGCCGCGTAACGTTCGAGGAAATGGCCGTGGCCGCAACCCGGCTCCCACACGATCGGCTCGGCGGTGGGCAACAGGGCGTCGAGCTCGGCCCGCAGGTCGCGGCGCCGCTGGGCGATGAGCTCGACAAATTCCGGTTTGAAATCCATCGGCCCACTAGGCGGGAGTCGGGCTGGGGCGCAACCCCGAAGCTCAGACCGACGGGGCGCGCGGCAGACGCAGCCGGATCGTGAGGCCCTGCCCGGCGGGGCTCTCCGCCCAGACCCGGCCGCCATGAAGCTGCACGATGTGCTTGACGATGCTCAACCCCAGGCCGGTGCCGCCGGTTTCGCGCGAGCGACCTTTTTCCACGCGGTAAAACCGCTCAAAGATGTGGGCGAGGTCCGCGCCGGGAATCCCCGCCCCGTTGTCGCGCACGAAGCATTCCACCTCGTTGGGACCGACGCCGCGGGCCCCGATCTCAATCCGGGAGCCCTGGGGCGTGTACTTGAGCGCGTTTTCCACCAGATTGCCCAGCACCTGCGTGAGTTTTTCTTCGTCTGCCCGAATGGAACCCAGTTCACCGGTGATCTCCAGTACAACCCGGTGATGCCCGGCATTGGGCCGGTGTGAATAGTCCTCAACCAGGGCCTGCAGGTAGGGGGCGAGTTCGACATCGCCGAACTTCAGCCCCGGAGTGGCCGACTCGAGATGCGACAGCACGAGCAGGTCGTCGATGATGGAGTTCAGCCGGTTGCTGTGCCGCTGGATGGTGCGCAGAAACTTGTCCCGGTCCTCGAGCGCCATGGTGGTGTGCCCGTCCACCAGGGTTTCCACGTAGCCCTTGATGATGCTGAGGGGGGTGCGGAGCTCGTGCGACGCATTGGCCACAAAGTCGCGACGAACCCGCTCGAGTTTGCGCTGGCTGGTCATGTCGTGGATCACGAAGAGGGCCCACTGCCCTTTGCCATCCGGGGCGGCAATGGGCGCACCGGACGCCTCAATCCAGATCGTGTTCGCGCCATCGACGATTTCAAATTCCTGACGCGGCAGGGGCTGCCCGGCGCGGGTGGCGCGCACATATTCGATGAAGGCCACGCTGCGGACGATGAGTTCCAGCCGCAAATTAACCAAATCACGGGTGGCCGGAAAAATTTCCCGCAACGCCCGGTTGGCCAGATGCACATAGTTGGCCTCATCCACGATCAGCACCGCCTCCCGCAGGTTCCCCAGCGTGGCTTCCAGCTGGGTCAGCTTGTCCGTGCGCTGGAGGCGCAAGGCGGAGTTTTCCGTGATGAGCCGGTTGACGGCGGCCACCAAGCCGGGCCAGTGCGGCAGGTAATGGTCGGAGCTCCGATCCAGGAGGAACGGCTGGAACTGCTCCGCCGTGTGGCGCAATTCGTCGAGCGCCCGGTTTTGATTCCAGATCAGCCGGAGCGAGACCAGGAGCGCAAGGCAGAGAACGACGCAGCCAAAAATTATCATGCCGGCAGTTTCTTGTCGGCAATCCGATAGCCGACTCCGCGGATGGTTTCAATCCAACCGGCTTCCGCCCCGAGTTTTTCCCGCAGCCGCCGAACATGGGTGTCGACCGTGCGGGTCTCGATCTCGGTGGCGTAATTCCAGACGTTCAGCAGCAGGTGCTCGCGCGTTTGGACGCGGCCCTGCCGCTCCATCATCAGGCGCAGCAGTTTGAATTCGGTGGCCGTGAGTTCCAGCGTGGCCCCGCGCACCGTGACCCGGTGCATTTCACTATCCAGCACAATCTCGCCGATCTGGAGCTTGGTTGCGGCCGGATCCTGCGGCGTGGCGATCCGGCGCAAGATCGACTCGACGCGCAAGACCAGCTCCTTGGGACTGAACGGCTTTCCGAGATAGTCATCCGCGCCTGATTCCAGGCCCTCAATCCGGTCGTGCGGTTCCGCCTTGGCGGTCAGGAAGATGATGGGGACCTTCGCCAGCTTGTTGTCCGCCCGGAGTATCCGGCATAACTGAATGCCGCTCAGATGAGGCATCATTATGTCTAATATGATTAAATCGGGATGCAGTTGCCGGGCCTTGGCGATGCTGGCCGTGGAATCATTGAGGCATTCGACCTGAAAACCCTTCGCCTTGAGGTGATAGGCAACCAAGTCGGTTACATCCGGCTCATCGTCGACGACGAGAATTTTTTTCTTCTCCATGAGGATGGTAATATTGGTGCCCCGGACAGGCTTACCAGTGAATTAGCCCGCGTCACGATAATGTCACATCAATATCACGCTTGGCCGCGGTGCGATGCATCCCGCGTGATGAAATTATCGGGTGGCCGCCCGATGATACGCAGCGATACGCACCATCAAAATGCCGATGTCCGCGGGGTTGACTCCGCTGATCCGGCTCGCCTGCCCGAGATTATCCGGCCGCAGGTGTTGCAGCTTCATGGCGCCTTCGCGGCTTAGTCCGGGGACGGTGGTGAAATCCAGTGCGGCGGGAATGCGAATATTTTCCGCCTCCAGCAGTTTGGCAATTTGCCGCCGCTCCCGCTCCAGGTAGCCATGATAGATGACCCGATAGAGCACTTCATCCCGGACTTCGCCGGAAACAGAGTTCATGTCATCCGGCAGGCTGAAGGGGGCCTTTTTTCGCCTGATAGCATCCGCCCAAGTTCCACCGGTGGTCTTGGTCGATTCTAAAAATAGATTCCACTTTTTAACCTGGAAAAGCTTGGTCTCAATATTGCTAATTCTATTGATAGATAACAAGTTAAGGTTTTTTGTGTGGGATATTAGACGCAATTCGGCACTCCCGTGATTAAAAAGTAAACGATGCTCTGCCCTACTGGTGAACATCCGATAGGGTTCGCTGGTTCCTTTGGTCACGAGATCATCAATCATCACTCCGATATAGCCCTCGTGTCGGGCAATAATGAGTGGCGGTTGTCCCCTCACCTTTTGGACGGCGTTCACGCCAGCAACCAGGCCTTGGGCGGCAGCCTCTTCATAGCCGGAGGTACCATTGATCTGGCCGGCAAGAAACAGGTTCTCAATTTTGCGAGATTCCAAAGAGAGATGCATCTGGGTTGGCGGCGCAAAATCATATTCCACCGCATAAGCCGGGCGAAGCACCTGGGCGTGCTCCAGTCCAGGGATGCTATGCACCAAGTCGAGCTGGACATTAAAAGGCAGGCTCGTGGACAACCCATTGACGTAGTATTCATTGGTGTTTCGCCCTTCTGGCTCAAGAAAGAGCTGATGGCGGGGCTTGTCGGCGAAGCGCACAAATTTGTCTTCTATACTGGGACAATACCTCGGCCCCACCCCGGCTATTTCGCCAGAATACATGGCCGACTTGTGCAGGTTTTCGCGTACGATCCGTTCGGATTCAGGTGAAGTATAGGTAATCCAACAGGATACTTGCTCACTGCCGGGCTTCCACCCAATGCGACGTTCACCGGTTTGTTCCACGTGGAACAGGTCCCTGTTTTCCCGCGTATCATGAAATGCGAACAGGGTTGGATTCGTGTCTCCCTTTTGCTCTTCCAGGCCGGAAAAATTGATGCTTCGGCCCAAGAGGCGTGGCGGAGTCCCCGTTTTTAACCGCTGCAGTTCTATTCCGACCTCAAGCAAGCTGGCTGAGAGGGTTTTTGCACTAAAGTCGCCCAGACGGCCGCCTTCGTTTTTGTTTTGTCCCACATGCATCAGGCCGCGCAAGAAAGTGCCTGTGGTAATAACCACGGTGTGGGCCATAAACTCGACATCCAGATTGGTGCGACAACCAACGACCTTGCCGTTCTTGAAGATCAAGCCTGTGACCAGTGCCTGAAAAACCTCTAGGTTTTCCTGTAATTCCAACGTATGCTTCAGGCGGAATTGATAGGCTTTTTTGTCGCATTGAGCTCGGGGAGATTGCACGGCCGGCCCCTTGGATTCATTGAGGAGCCGAAATTGAATAGCGGTGACATCGGTGTTGATCGCCATCTCGCCGCCCAAGGCATCGATTTCGCGCACCATCTGTCCCTTGGCCTGGCCCCCGATCGCGGGGTTGCAGCTCATTTGAGCAATAGTGTCGATATTGCCAGTGAGCAAGAGGGTAGAGGCACCCATACGCGAAGCCGCCAAACAGGCCTCCACCCCGGCGTGGCCTGCTCCACAAACAATCACATCAAATGGGACCTTATTGTAGATCACGATAATTAAGACAACATATCAAAATATATATTTTAATATGAATGTTATTTACCAATACAGAATGAAGCAAAAAGCTCATCGAGCATCCGCTCGTTGTCAATTTTGCCAGATATTTGGCCAAAGGCCGATAAACAATCCCTTAAATCACTAGCCAGTAATTCATTGCAAACATTATCGTCGAGCTTGGCTTTAGCCAAACCGAGAGAAGTCTGCGCCTGTTGCAAGGCTTGGGTATGGCGGACATTGATTGCGATCAGCTCGCTGCCGCAGGTTGCTTGAAAGGAATCAACCCGTTTGATCAAGGCCTGCTTCAGGCCTTCGCAACCATCGCCGGTGAGTGCTGACGCAGAAACCCTGGAAAAGGGCAGGGGCAGGGCGGGGTGGACCGCTGGCGGCAAATCATTTTTGTTATACACGACCAAGGTGTTGGCTGGAGTCATTCCTTGGGCGAATCCCGTCGGCAAGACCGGGAGGGGTCGGGTCGCGTCGATCACCCAAAGGAAAAGATCGGCCACGGCGGCCTGCTCCTGCGCCTTGGCGATACCACGTTGCTCAAGGGGGCTGGGTGAAAGGTTCAAGCCCGCGGTGTCGATCAAGCGCAGCCAGTGGTCACCCAGCATGATTCCTTCCTCGAGGTAATCGCGCGTGGTGCCGGGTTCCGGGCTGACCAGGGCGCGCTCCCGTCCCACCAAGCGGTTCAGCAGGCTGCTCTTGCCGGCGTTGGGCTCGCCGATGATCACGGTCTTGATTCCGTCGCGCAGCAGGGTGCCGTAATGGCTGGTGGCCAGCAGTTGGTTGGTGCCCGCCTGCAGTTCAGCCAAGTCTCGCCCGAGTTGGTGTTGGTCATGGGGCGGCAAATCCTCCTCGGGGAAATCAATGTAGGCTTCAACCCGGGCCAGGAGTTTGAGCAACCGGCCGATCAGGCCGTCCATTTGCCGGCCGAGCGACCCGCGCAATTGCTGATTGGCCACGGCCAGCGCCCGTTCACTGCGCGCGTGGATCAAATCCATCACCGCTTCCGCCTGGCTCAACTCCATGCGGCCGTTCAGAAACGCCCGCTTGCTGAATTCGCCCGCTTCCGCCAACCGGCAGCCGCGCTCCAGCAGATCGGCCAGAATCTTGCGGGCAATGAACGGATTGCCGTGGCAGGAAATTTCCAGCGCATCCTCCCCGGTGAATGAGTTCGGCCCCGGGAAAAAAATAAAGACCACGTCATCGACCAAGGTCCCGTGGCCATCACGATAGTCCGCATGCTGCGCGGTCCGGGGCAGGGGGGCGGAGCCAAAAACACCTGTCACCAGGGCAGGGCTGAGACCACCGCTGACCCGGACCAGGGCGAGGGCGGAAGTGCCCACCGGTGTGGCCAGGGCGGCGATGGTATCCACGGTCAACGACATCGGTCCCACCCAAGCGAACGGCCCGACGAAAGCAAAATGAAACCGGAGCCGCGCGGATTACGCCGCGGCCCCAAAAATCTCCGCGACCCGGCGCGCGCGAAAATCGAAGATTCCCTGCAATTGTCGTCCGACCCACAATTTCTCGGCCACCCAGCCCAAGGGCCCCCAGCCAATCTCGTAGGCCACATGATCAAACATCCGGACGCCGCCGGATTCCGGCACAAAGCGGTGCTCGTGACGCCAGATTTCATACGGTCCGGCTCGTTGTTCATCAACAAACCGCGTCCCGGGTTCGACGACGCTGATCTCGGTGGTCCAATGCAGCCAAAGCAGCGGCAGCGGTGAGATGCGGTAGCGGATGATCTGGCCGGCGAACATGGTATCCGGGACCTGGCCCAAGATCTGAAAACGCACCCCGGGGGGAGTCAGCTCGTTGAGATTCTTGGGCGTGGCGAAAAAACACCAGACCACGTCGGGCGGGGCGGGAATAAATTGTTCGCGGTGCAAATGACGCAGCATGGTGGCAGCGTAGCCAGAAACGGGACCAGCGCCACTGGCCGGACGCGATAATTCCCTGGCGCTTACTTTTTCTCGGGCGCCGGCGGCTTTACCGGTGGGGTAGGGAGGGTGATGATCACCGGCGGCGGGGCTTCAATTGTCGGGGGCGCAATCACCGGTTTTTCCACCGGGGTTGCCACCGGCAGCAATGGTGCCGGTTTGGGCGCGGACGGAGTGGGCGCAATCGGCGGGACCGGAGCGAGCACGGCCCGAACCGTGGCGTGGCCGAGATCCTTCAGCAATTCGCCGGCCCGGGCTTCGGCGGCCTGAATATCGGCCGGGCGCTTGGCCAGACGGGCCCGCACCTGGGTTTCGGCGTCGGAAGGATCCCCCGACTTGGTTGCAAGCATCAGCCAGGCGAGTCCTTCAACATAATCCCGTTTCACGCCGCGGGCGCTGACCAGCATGGCCCCGATGTTATGCTGGGCCTCGGTCACGCCGGCGCGGGCCGCTACGGTGAAGGCGGCGAGGGCGCGGGCGTAATCCACCGGCACGCCCAGACCGTCGTGATAAATTTTGCCGAGGCGGAAGTTTGCGTCCATCACGCCGCCCTGGGCGGCCTGCTCGAATAGGCGGATCGCCCGCGCCGAGTCTGACGGAACTCCCTCACCCTCCAGATAGCGCCCACCCAGTTCAAAGCATGCTTGGGGATTGCCCTGCTGGGCGTACTGCTGAAGTTCGGCCAGGTTTTTCCAGAGCGGAGCACGGCCCTGGGTTGAAACCAGCACCGGCGGGGCATCGCCGCCGGGGGCTTTTTTTGCCGGGGTGGCGGCACCCCACAAAATCACCGGCCCGGCGAGGAGGACCGCTGCGTGCCGGAACCGGGATGAAAGGTACGGCATGGCGAGCCGGAGCGTTGCGCTTGTGGCGTTACTCCGGCGTGCCGGTCGTGGCCACGGCGCCGCCCTTGACCTTCTCCAAAATGCCGGCCTTCACCTTCCCGGCGAGATCAGCGTTGGTGCGGAGAGCTTCCTTGGCGGCTTCGCGGCCCTGACCGACGAGTTCGCCGTTGAAGGCGATCCAGGCCCCCTTCTTTTCCAGCACCTTGTGCTCAATCCCCAGGTCAACCAGCGAGCCGCTGGCGGAGATGCCCTCGTCGTACATGATGTCGAATTCCACCTCGGTGAAGGGCGGGGCGACCTTGTTCTTCACCGCCTTGAGCTTGGTGCGGTTGCCAATGACCTTGCCGTCCGGGGTCTTGAGCTGGTCCTTGCGGCGGATGTCGAGCCGGATGGACGAGAAAAACTTCAGGGCGCGGCCGCCTGAGGTGGTCTCGGGGCTGCCAAACATGACGCCGATCTTCTCGCGGATCTGGTTGGTGAAAATGCACACGCAGTTCGTCTTGCTGACGACGGCCGTGAGGCGCCGCATGGCCTGCGACATCAGGCGGGCCTGGCTGCCCATCGTCATGTCGCCCATCTGGCCGTCGAGTTCAGCTTTCGTGATGAGGGCCGCCACGGAGTCGAGGATGATGACATCGATCGAATTGGAGCGGATCAGTGTCTCCATGATGTTGAGGGCGTCCTCTCCGGAATCGGGCTGCGAAACCAGGAGGTCGTCGAGGCTGACGCCAACCACGCGGGCGTACTTGGGGTCGAGCGCGTGTTCGACGTCGATGAAGGCGGCGAGGCCGCCCTGGCGCTGGGCCTCGGCGATGACGCTCAAGCAGAAGGTGGTCTTGCCGGATGATTCCGGCCCGTAGATCTCGATGATGCGGCCGCGGGGCAGGCCGCCGACGCCGAGCATGAGGTCAATGGCCAGGGAGCCGGTGGACAGCGTGTCGACCTTCATCTTGGTGTTGCTGCCCAGCCGCATGATGGAGCCTTCCCCGAATTGCTTGGTGATCGAGGAGAGGGCGAGATCGATATTTTTCTCGCGGGCGGCGTTGGCGGATTTCTCCGCGGGCGCAATGCGGGAATCGGCGGACTTGGATTTATCGGCTTTGGACATGACGGATCGTGTTTGAGGTTGTGGTTTGAAAGTTGCTCCGACGGTGCGCCCCGCACCGGCGGGGGCAAGCGCGGAGTGTACGAAAAGCAGCTGAAAATCAGGACCGGGCGCGGCTCAGCTGGCGACCGCCGCCGGCGGGCGGAAGGCGAAGGCGAAAAACACGGCCAAAGCCAGAAAAAGCAGGCTGACGGCGTAGTTCCAGCGGAGTTTCTCGCCGAGGACCACGGCGGCAAAAACAACAAAGACGAGCAGGGTGATGGCTTCCTGGATGATCTTGAGCTGGTAGCCGGTGAACTGGCCGAAGCCGAGGCGGTTGGCTGGCACCATCAGGCAGTATTCGAAAAAGGCGATGCCCCACGACAGCAGGATCGCCACCCACAGCGGCTTGCCCGCGGCAAATTTCAGGTGTCCGTACCAGGCGTAGGTCATGAATACGTTGGAGAGGCAGAGGAGGACGATCGTGGTCATGGCGGCGATGCTGCCCAGCCCGTCGCCCGTCGCTAGTCGAAAATAGGGTCCGGTTTCGGTCGCATCGGCCTCGACACCAGACCGGTCCATGGGATTCATTTCTTCCATCCCTCAGGTTCATGCCCAGCTTGCCCCCAGACCCCGGTCGCCGCGCTTTTCTGGATAATACCTTAAAATGGGGTGCGGGTTCGCTGGTGCTGGGTTCAGCCCTGCCGGCCACGACCCAGTCGCCGGAGCAAGGTCGCCCGGCTCCGGCCCCCAGACCGCATTCGAGCCTGCCCACCCGGCTGCCGGAACGGCCTGACCGGGTTTACGTTGATCACGACGGATCCGGCCTCGTTCCTGCCCATCGCGCCGGGTCACGTTTCACCACCCCGACGGGGGCGGTGGAACTCGTCGACGCGGCCCACGGCCTCATGGTCCGCGTGGCGTGCCCGAAGGGTTTGCTGGCCCGGGTCGTTCTCCGCTGGGAGCTGACTTTCCCCACCGACGCGCTCTTTCTGGGTGACCATTGGGAACGGGGTTATGGCGATCTCCAGTGGCGGTTTTTGCAGCCCGAGCGCGTTCTGCCCTGGTATTTCGCCGCGCATCATCCAGCGAGTGGCGATACTTTCATGGCTGGGGTCCTGACGCAGCCGTCCACGTTGTGCTGTTGGACGGTGGATGCGGCGGGAACCTCCCTTCGGCTCGATTTTCGCAACGGGGGCAGCGCCTGCCGCCCCGGGGACCGCGAAATCGCCGCCGCCACGGTGGTGGCGCTGGCCGCGACCGCCGCGGAAACACCCTTTGCCGCTCTGTCCCGATTCTGCCGTCTCCTCTGCCCCGCGCCCCGGCTCGCCGCCGCACCGGTCTGCGGTAATAATAATTGGTATTACGCCTACGGCCATAATTTCGACGCTGCGGCCATGCGGCGGGACGCCGCCTTTCTGGCGGAGCTTTCGGACGGTCACTCCAACCGGCCCTATTGCGTGATTGATGCCGGCTGGACCCCGGGCTCCTCCTGTCCCGGCGGACCTTGGACCGCGGGTGACCCCAAGACTTTTCCCGACATGCCCGGTCTGGCACAGGACATGAAAAAACAGGGCGTTCGTCCCGGCATCTGGATGCGCCCCACCGCGCTGATGACCGTCGACGATCCCGTCCGGCTGCGGAGCGGGCCATGCACCACGGCAGAAAAACCGCTCGATCTCACGCGGGCGGAAAACCTCAGCCTTATCCATGACGACGTCGCCCGGATCCGCGGCTGGGGGTACGAACTGATCAAGCACGATTTTTCAACCTACGATATTTTTGGCAAATGGGGTTTTGAAATGGGGGCGGATCCCACGGAGGAGGGCTGGCATTTCGCCGACCCGTCGCTCACGAATGCCGAGATCATTCTTCAGCTCTATCGCACCCTGCGGGCCGGGGCGGGGGACGCCGTGCTCCTGGGCTGCAACACGATCGGCCATCTCGGCGCCGGGATCTTCGAGGTCCAGCGCACCGGGGATGACACCTCCGGCTTGGTTTGGGAGCGCACCCGACGCATGGGCATCAACACGCTCGCTTACCGTCTGCCGCAGCATAACGCATTTTTCGCGAGTGATCCCGATTGTGCCGCGCACACCGCGCGCACGCCGTGGGAACTGGACCGGCAGTTTCTGGATCTGGTTGCGCGCAGCGGCACCGCGTTGTTTGTCTCGGTCGATCCGCGCACGGTTACCGTCGAGCAAACGGCCGCGTTCCGAGTGGCGATGCAGACGGCGCTGTCCGGCGGAATACCTGGCGGGGCCGAGCCGCTGGATTGGCTGCACACCACCACGCCACGGATCTGGCGCATCGGCGGGAAAGAATGCACCTACCAGTGGGATGAACCGGCGGGGGCCAACCCCGCCAGAATCTGAGCCTGCCGACGGAACGAGAACGCCGGTTATTCGGTGAGGGCGTAAACCGCGAATGACGCCAGCCAATGGGCGCGGTTAAAATCCTCGGCGCTCAGCAAGGGGAGGGCGGCTTCCAGATGACGCGTGGCGGCCTCGCGGGCCCGATTGTGCCGGGGATCAGACAGGGCCAGCGACAGGGCGATGCGCCGCCAGCACCAGGCCCGGTTCAGGTTCAGCCCGATCAGGTGGGCGATCTTGGGGTCGTTCGGATCACTGACCCGTACCGGCGTGAAGATGCGGATGGGCTCGCCGGTGTGCAGGTTGGGCAGGAAGCGTCCCAGCCAGCGGCTGAAATTTTCCGGGGGCAGGACGGAGGCCATGACCTCGGCCTCGGTCAGGGCCGGCGAAAGGAAATCCTCCCCCGACGGTTCCCACTGCGCTGAGTAGTTGCCATCGTGGCCGAACCAGTAGGCCATGCGGCCGGTGCAGAGAAGTTTCAGCTCATGGTCGTCGGCCACGCGCGTGTAATCGATCGTGAGCTTGACCGCGAAGGCGGTGTTGTTGTGCACCCCGTGGCGCACGGGGTGGGTGAGGGAGGTCAGGTAGGTGAAGAGGCCTTCGCGGATCACGACCACGAGAGGGGCCAGATTTTGGGCGAGGCCGGCATCGTAGCGGATCAATTCCTCCGCCAGCTTGAGCAGCCAGGCCCAGCCGTAGGGTCGCTCGAAGAAGCTCCGGCCCGGGGCGCGCAGGTAAGCCACTTCAGCGGCGATGTTCGCCGCAGTCAGGTGCTCGCGCAGCACCCGGTCGATTTCCGCCCGCTCCGGCAGCGCGGGAAACAACCGCGCCAGCCGCACCAGCATGCAGTGCTGGTGGACGCACGAGTGCCAGTCGTAGCTGCCGTAGAAGGCCGGATGCAGCGTGCGGGGCGCCACGATGTCCTCCGGCCCGTTCAGGGCGTGTTGCAACAAATGCGGATATTCCCGGCGGACGTTGGCCAGGCCCAGCCGGGCGAACTCGGACGCTTGGATCGGGGAGAGTTGGGGGAAGGCTGCGGTCACGGGCAAAGAGATTCGGCGGGATGAAAGTTTAAGTTGAAGTGGGGGGTTCCCTGCATAAGTTGTGCCGACCAAACATTTAGACGACACCATGAAAATCAAAGCCTATCTCAAACCTCACTGCGGCTGGTCCAACGGCGTGCGCGCCATCATGGGCAAATATCAACTGGCATTCGAAGACATCGATATCATCAACCAGCGCGCCAATTACGAGGAAATGGTCCGCAAATCCGGCCAACCCCTCTCCCCCTGTGTGGAAATTGATGGCGTGATGCTGGCCGATATCTCCGGCGAGGAAGTGGAAAACTACCTGCTCGCCAACAACCTGGTGCAGGCCAGCGGGGCCCAGCCTGATGTGGCGACCAATGCGGGCTGCTCGCAGGAAGAGCACGATCGCATGGCGGCCAAACCGGTCCGTTTCTTCTGAGACAAACCAAGCTTGGCGTTGGCAATCTGGCCGAACCCTCCACGGTTCGGCTTTTTTTATGGCCCATCCACCCGACCTGGCGGTTAGTGACCGGACCACAGGCCCGGGGCTGCGGCTGAAAGGCGATTCACGAATTGGGCAAACTCACCAGGGGGCCCTCAATATAGCACCCGCGCCCGGATGGTGCCGGGGACGCTCTGCAGCTCATCGATGGCCACCTGGCTGGCCGCCGTCTCGACGTCCATCACGCAATAGCCGAGGTGTTCGGTGGTCTGCAGATATTGCGCCGAGATGTTCACCTTGTGCCGGCTGAAGCGCTCGTTGATGTGGGCCAGCACGCCGGGCACATTGCGATGGATGTGCAACAGGCGGCATTTGCCCGTGCCGGTGTGTTCGGGGAGGTTGACCTCCGGAAAATTGACCGCGGTGACCGTCGACCCGTTGTCGGA
Organism: Opitutia bacterium; assembly: GCA_037128315.1. Classification (GTDB taxonomy): domain Bacteria; phylum Verrucomicrobiota; class Verrucomicrobiia; order Opitutales; family Opitutaceae; genus Lacunisphaera. The sequence goes on from JBAXWQ010000010.1 coordinate 13,082, forward strand.
GTAGCGGGTGAGCTTCTCGGCCACCTCGGTCCCGATATTGGCCTGGGCCTCCTCGGTGGATCCGCCGATATGCGGGGTCAGCAGGACATTGTCGAAGCCGCGGAGCGGCGAATGGAATTCCTCGTCGTTGCCCTTGGGCTCGACCGGGAAAACGTCGATGGCCGCTCCGGCGAGGTGCTGGCGGCTGAGGGCGTCGGCCAGCGCGTCGATGTCCACCACGGTCCCGCGCGCCGCATTCACCAGGTGGGCGCCCCGCTTCATCAGGGCGAGTTGCGCCCGGCCGATGAGCTGCCGGGTGGAGGCGTTCTCGGGCACGTGGAGCGAGACGACATCGCTCACGGCCAGCAACTGGGCGAGCTTGGCGACCGGGCGCGCGTTGCCCAAGGGCAGCTTGCCCTGCACGTCGAAGTAAACGACCCGCATGCCGATGTGCTCGGCCAGAATGCCCAGCTGGGTGCCGATATGGCCGTAGCCGACGATGCCGAGGGTCTTGCCGCGCACTTCCACGCTGCCCTCGGCGCTCTTGGTCCAGCCCCCGCGGTGCACGAGGGCATTTTTCGCCGGGATGCCGCGCAGCAGCATGATGATCTCGCCCAGGACCAGTTCGGCCACGCTCCGGGTATTGGAGTAGGGCGCATTGAAGACCGGGATGCCGCGCCTGGCGGCCGCCGCGAGATCCACCTGGTTGGTCCCGATGCAGAAACAGCCGATGGCGGTCAGTTTGGGTGCCGCCGCCAGGACCTCTTCCGTCAGTTCGGTGCGGGAGCGGATGCCGAGGAAGTGCACGTCCTTCAGCGCCGCCCTGAGGGCCTCTCCAGCCAGGGATTTCGGCAGGCTCTTCACCGTGGTGTAGCCGTCCTGCGTGAGGACATCCCCGGCCGAAGGGTGAATGCCTTCCACGAGGAGAAATTTGATCCGGCGCTTGTCGAAGGAGAGCTTTTGCATGCTGAACCACGCTTGGTAGATTTCCGCCTGCGGGCAAGGCCCGGCTGCGTCACGAGGCCTGGGGCGTGTATTCAAACCCAACACACCCCGGCGCGGCGCGCCACCCCTCTCCAGAGGGGACCCAAACACCTAGTGACGTGGGATTGATTCCCCTCTTGGAGAGGGGTGCCCGACAGGGCGGGGTGTGGCGGGCGCCCTTTGTTTTTTCGTCAGCGATTACTCGTGATATCGGTTTGAAAACACGCCCCACCAGTGGAAATCCAGCGGCCACTTCCATGGGACGAGCGCAATGCATTGACCCGCGCTTGCCAGCGTGGCCCGGATGGGTTCGATTACGCTTTACCATGCCCTCGAAACCCATCCCCGGTTCCTCCGGCGAAGTATTGACCTGCCTGCCGTCCGCCTATCAGCCGCACGCGGCCACCGGCCTGCTGCACCTGCCGCGGTTTTTGGCCAAATGCAAATATGTGAAAGAGCATGGGGCGCTGCCGGCCAGCTACGCGAAAAACTTCAAGCGCGGCATGGACCGGTTTCTTTGTCAGCATCTGGGCCTCGAGCCAGCGGCGGTGGAGCAGATTGTGCGGGAGTCGGCCACCGACGCGGAGATCGACGCCAAGCTGACGGCGCTGCTGCCGGCCGATGTGCGGGCGGCCAAGTGGAACAGGGAGTACGTGCAAAAAGGCATGACGCCGGCCGGCCGCGAGTTCCTGAAGGAGGCGCTGACCAACATGGGCTGTGCCGACCGGGCGGACCAGATCATCAGCGTGACCGACCTGATGGAATTCGACGAAGGCCGGATCGAGTAGGGCAAAGGCGCCCTTACTGGCACCGGTCAGGCTAGCGGCGCGCGCCCGGGAAGGGCGCCACGGTCTGCAGGGTGGGACGCGGCCGGCGCGGCCACCAGCGCTTCACGGTGCCGCAGTAGTCCGAGTACATGGCGCCAAAGCGACGGCGCAGCTCCGGTTCCTCAAACAGCTGGACGAACAGCTGGAAGGCGGAGGCCAGGAAGACCAGATAGATCAGCAGGACGATGTGGTGGAAAAACACCGCTTCGCCGAGGACCAGCAGCAGCAGGCCCAGGTACATGGGATTGCGGACCCAGCGATAGGGACCGCGGTGGAGGAGCTTTTTCGGGGGATCAAACGGGGCCGGCGTGCCCTGGCCGCGGATGGCGAATTGCCAGAGGCAGGCGAAATAGATCACCCCCCCGCCGAGGAGCAGCGGCAGGGCGGAGTAGTGCCGCAGGCCCCAGCCGGACGGCCACGGCGCGCGATGCAGCAGATAAACCCAGGGAACCCAGCCGACCACAAAGCCCGGGACGAGGACCGTGAAGAGCAGGTTTTTCAGGAACAGCCACATGGGTGAGGGGCGATTAAAATGGCGGGGTGGTGGGTGCATCGGTGCCGGGACCGATGTGGCGGCGCAGCGCCGCAAGATTCTCCCGGACCAAGGCCCCCATGGATTCACAGCGCAGGAAACTGTCGGACTGGAAATGCTCGGCCAGGCCCTCGCGCAGCAGCACGACATTTTCCATCGGGGCGATCGGATCACCCTGCATCACATCGAGCAACCGGGTCAGGCGCGAGGCGGCGAGCTCCGCCCGGTGCAAAATAAGGGACTGCTCCTCCCGCTGGTATTGGAGGGCGGTCTGGCGGTGCAGGTGCTTGTCGCAGAACTTCACCAGCTGGGCGTTTTCCTTGAAGAACTGGGGCAGGTAGAAGTTTTTCCGGCCATTGTGGCTTTGCTGGTCAAAATCCATGGCCCGGATGCGCACCTGGGAGCCCTCGAAATCCGGCGTGATGACGACCACAAAGTTGTAGCTGCGCATGTCGCCGAGCAGGCGCACGAAGCAGCGCTCGTTGAACTTCACCAGTTCCTTCGCGATGCGGATGGGCTTGAGTTCGGGCCGGTCCAGCCAGCGCAGGCTGAAGATGTCCCCCGGGATGCCGGCGATGTGCTCCTCGACGAGCGTGTTGCGGTGCGTGAGGAAATTCAGGCGGTTGGGCGACAGCAGATGTTCGAGCTCCAGGCCGTAGACGCGCGAGGCGTCGGCCTTCTTGACGTAGAAGTAGTCGGGATTGTCGTTGTACGCATTGACGATGCGGATACGAAAGGGCGTCGAGTTCCCGAAGCTGCAGAAGTCCACCCGGTCGATATAAAGGTGCTCCATCACGGAGAAGTCTCCGTCCACCCGCAGCAGCGCGTAGATGAGCTTCAGGCCCTCGTTCAGGGCCGTCATTTCCTCGGAGCGGTAGGCCACGGATTCCCACAGGGTGTGACGACCATCCTGATCCATCAGGGGAATGGCCTCATGGAAGCCGCGCAGCTGCTCATACGTCACCGGCAACTGGCGTTCGCGGCGGAATTTCCGCAGGTAGCCGCGCAAATCCTCGCCGATGGGGTAGCTCGGTTTCTTTTGGGTGCGCGCCTGCTGGGGGACCGGAATGTCAGCCATGCGCCGCCCAGCCTACGTGGGGCCCCGTGCATGGCAATAGCGCGGCGGCCGTTTTGGAAATTGGGCCGATGGGCTATGACGCGGCCCGCCGGGACGCGGGCCCTCCAGGGATCCTTAACCCGCTTCGAGCAACCGTTCGCTGCAGGCCAGCAGGCGGGCGCGCAGCGGCTGGCTGCGCTCGGCGAAGTCGCGCTGGTGTTGCTCGTATTCCGCCCGTCCGGCGGGAGTTTCAACCGGAATAGGGGCGAAGCCGAGCCGGGCCAGGTCGTAGGGACTGGCGCGCATGTCGACCTCACGGATGTCGCGCGCGAGGGCGAAGCAGTCGGCGACCAGCTCGCTGGGGGTGAAGGGCGCGAATTTGAACGCCCACTTGTAGAGGTCCATGTTGGCGTGCAGACACCCGCGCTGTTCTAAAGCCGGAGTGTCGGCCCGGGTGGGCTGCAACTTGTTGAGCGGACGTGCCGGTGGTGTGAAAAAACGGAAGGCATCATAGTGCGAACAACAAATCGGCTGGGCCTCGACGATGGCCGCCAGTTCCTCCGGGGGAAAGCGGAGCGGCCACGCGTTGTGCCGGACCTCGTCCGGCGACTGCCGGTAAACCATCGCCCACTCGTGCAGGCCGTAACAGCCGAACTGCGGCGCGCGCTGCGTGGTGAGGCGCAGCAGGTTGACCAGCCAGACCAGGCTGTCGCGCCGGTGGGGCGCCAGGGCGGCCGGGTTCAGCACCACCCCGGTCGCGACCTCGTGGTATTCGGGCCAGCGCAGATAGTCGTGCGCGGCGGCTCCCGCCAGCACCACATCCGGTCCCGGATGCCAGCGGCGGAGCCAGCTCGCCCGAAACCGGTAATAGTCGAAGAGGAAATCGTAGACGGGGTGCTTTTCGCCCCGCGCGGCCCGGGCCTGGTGGGGTTCGATCCAGGCATGCACCCGCTGCTCGTGGGCCCGGCGCCGGGCGCGCCAGTCGGATTCGGGGAGGAGGGCGGTGGCTTCACCGCCGGGCCTGGTTCGAGGATGAAGCTCGGCGGTCACGGCCACACCACCAGCGCGGTGCCCAGAAGGATCAGGCCGCAGCCGGCGGCGGCGCGCAGGCTGAGTTGCTCCTTCAAGACCAGCGTCGCGAGCACGAGCACGAGGGCGAGGCTTAGTTTGTCGACCGCACTGACGAGCGACACGGGCCCCATTTGCAAAGCGCGGAAATAAAATAGCCAGGACGCGCCGGTCGCGAGACCCGAGAGCACGAGGAACCAGAGCGACGTCCGGGAGATCGCCGTGACGGCGCCGAGGTTGCCCTGGAGTGCGACCAGGCCCCAGGCCAGCACAAGCACGACGGCGGTGCGCACGGCGGTGGCCACGTTGGCATCAACGCCTTTGACGCCAACCTTGGCGAGCAGGGCGGTCAGGGCGGCGAACACCGCCGAGAGGAGAGCATAGGTCCACCACATGCGGCCACCTTGACCGAAAATCAGCGGCTCGCCAGCAACAACCGGCGGACGCCCTCGATCGGCGCCGTGGCGATGAAGCCAAGCTGCACCGGCCAGTTCAGCTTGCTGGCCAGGGAGCGCAGCACGTAGGCGGCGGGGGCGCTGTTCAGGATGCGGCCACTGACCCCGCAGGGTGTTTGGGTCGCGGACCGCGGGAAGTGCCGGTGGATCACCTGGTCCGCCTGCCGGGCCAGGTCGGTGATGGAATCGGCCAGCACCTGCTGGGCGGCGCCGCAATCCTGCGCGGCAAGTTCGAGCACCCGCGGGGCAAAGGCCGCGATCTGCGCGTTGGCGGCGGGGTCGTGGTAGAAAAATCGCGAGTTGGCCGAATAGTCCGCCAGGCCCGTGTGGGCGCGCAAGGCCTCCGCCAGCGGGGAAAGGCCTGGGGGGGCGGCCCGCCCCGGGTCCTGCAATTCCATCATCGCCAGCGCCAGGGCCCGCCGGCCCAGATCGTAACCGCTGCCCGGATCACCGAGCTTCCACCCGAGGCCGCCCTTGTAGTGGATGCTGCCGTCGGGGGCGCGGGCCGCGACAAACGAGCCGGTGCCGGCGTGGAGCACCAGCCCCGGCCCCCCGGAGGTGGCGAGCTCGAGCACCGGCTGCGCATCGTCGCAGGTCGTGACGCGGCCATAGCCGCGCAGCGCCGCCGCCGTCTCCCGCCAGAAATCCCGGTTGCCCGCCATGCAGAGGAGGGTGTGGGATATCATTGATTCTTGAGGCGCGAATTTCGCTTGGGCCATGAGCGCCGCCAGGGCCGCGGAGAGAATCGCCCGGGCCGGTTCCCCGCCGGCCTGGTTGGGGTTGCACCCCGGGGCCAGTTCGCGGGCGATGATCTCACCGCGGGCATCGACGAGAATGCACTCCGTCTTGGTCCCGCCACCATCCACGCCGATCTTGTAAGAATGGGTCACCACTATACACACGAAAAACACGAAACCCGGAACATCCCAAGGCTGTTTTCGGGTATTTGGTGTATTTCGTGTTGGGCCTAAGCCAGCTGGCGGCTCAGCCGGCCCTTGTATTGCTTCGCGAGCTCGCGGTTGGACTCGATGGCGCCGGGGAGGTTTTGGCTGCGTAGGATGGGCAGGGGGTGGCCGCCGGCCTGGAGCCAGGCGATGACCTCCAGCATCAGGAGATTGAGCAGGGTGGTGCCGATCAAGGTTGAGGTCGGCCCGGCCATCACGCCCTCGGCCACCGGGGTGATTGCATCCCCGGGCACGCCCTGGTTGTCCAGCACGTAGTCCGCGATCTCGTGGAGCTTTTTCCCCTCCGGATGAACCGTGGGGGCGCCCTGCGCCATGGCCACGCAGGTGAGCGCGATCACCTTCAGCCCCTTGGCCCGGGCGTAGCCGGCGACCTCGAGCGGGGCGGAGTTTTTCCCGGAGTTGGAGATGACGATGATGGCTTCACCCGGCAGAAGGCCGTGGGCGCGGTCGTAGCGCTCGGCGAGCTTCGTGCCATAGCCGACGAGGTTCTCAACAAAACCGCCGGTGGGGTCGGTTATGCCGCTGAGGCAGACGAGGCCGCCGGCCCGGCCGATGATCTCGCGGGAGATGATCTCACTGTGGCCGCTGCCGAAGGTGTGGAGCACGCCGCCCTTGGCCAGGGACGTGCCGATCACGCCGCCCAGTTCCTTGAGCACCGGCGCATTCCCGGCGCAGGCGCGCTGCAACAAGGCCGTCGCAGTTACCAGGTAGGCGGCGGCAGGGGAGGACACGGCAGCGGAAAGAGGGTCAGGCGGACCAACGGCCGAAGATGCCGCACGGCAGGATTTTTCCGTCGCGCTGGACGGGCAGGCCGACCTCGCCCCCGGAGATGCTGCCCCCCGCGCCGGCGAGCAGGGCGGCGAGCAGGTTGACGACGACAGTCGGGGAGAGGCGCGCCGTGTAGGCGTTGATCAGGAAAAACAGCGGCCGGTCGCTCAACAGCTGCCGGCACTCGCTGAGCAGCTCCCAGAGGTGGTCCTCCAGTTTCCACATCTCGCCGGTGCTCCCGCGGCCGTAGGTCGGCGGGTCCATGATGATGGCGTCGTACTTGCGGCCGCGCTTGATTTCCCGGCGGACAAATTTCAGGCAGTCATCGGTGATGTAGCGGACCGGGGCTTCGGCGAGGCCGGAGAGGGTGGCGTTTTCCTTGCACCATTTGACCATTCCCTCGGCGGCATCCACGTGGCAGACGCTGGCCCCGGCCGCGGCGGCCGCGACGGTGGCGGCCCCGGTGTAGCCAAAGAGGTTCAGGACATTTACTTCCCGGCCGGCGGCGCGCGCGGCCTTGATCTTGGCGCTGAACCAATCCCAGTTAACAGCCTGCTCCGGGAACAACCCGGTGTGCTTGAAGCTGGTGGGGTGGATCTTGAAGGTCAGGGCACCGTAGCGGATGCTCCAGTGGTCCGGCAGCTGTTGGCGGTATTCCCACTTGCCGCCGCCGGTCTCGCTGCGGTGATAGAAGCCGTCCCAATTTTCCCATCGGTTGTGGCCAACCACCCGCGGCCAGATGATCTGCGGATCAGGCCGCACCAGCGTGTAGGGACCCCACTTCTCGTGCTTCATGCCCTGGCCGCAGTCGAGCAGCTGGTATTCCTTCCAGCCGTCGGCGACAATCAGGCCGGGACGTTCAATGGTCATGGGCTTAGGATTTGCCCGCGAATCCACCCGTTGAACACGAAAAAATGGAAGGTCCGGCCAGATTGGCTTCCGCCCGTCCCCGCGGCACCGGGGCTTTGCGGTTGCCGGCCGGTCGCGTGGTCGATTGCCTGCAGCCGTGAAACGCCTCCTGCCCCTGATGCTATTTCTGGCCGGCGGCTGGACCGTTGGCGCCGCGCCGGAGCCCGGCCGGGAGCCGGCGGGCGCGGTCCGGCTCATTCCCCGGCCCGACCGGGTGCGCGTGGAAATCGACGGTCAGCTGTTCACCGAATACATTTATGGCGACGGCGCTTCGCGACCTTACTGCTATCCCATTCTAGCCAGCGACGGCACCGCCCTCACCCGTGACTTTCCGATGCAGGCGACACCCGGCGAGCAGACGGATCACCCGTGGCACCGCGCGCTGTTTTTCGCCCACAGCATGGTCAACGGGGTGGATTTTTGGAACGAGGCCGGAGGCGACACCGGCAAATCGCCGAAAGACAAGGGTCGGACCAGGCAGGCGGACCTGTTGGAAACATCCAGTGGCGCCATCGGCGTACTGCGCACCCGCAATCGCCTCGAAGCCCCCGATGGGCGGCTGATCTGTACCGACGAGCGGACGATCCGCTTCCAAGGTTCCGCCGCCGGCCGCTTCATTGATTTCGAGGTCACCTGGCGGGCCCTCCCGGACCAGCCCCTGACCCTCGGCGACAACAAGGACGGAACCATGGCCATCCGCCTGGCGCAATGGATGACGCTCCCGCACCAGTACGAAAAGCAGGATCTGCCGGGCAACGGGCATATTGTTACCGCCCGGGGTGATCGCGATGCCGCCGCCTGGGGCAAGCGCGCCGCCTGGTGCGACTACCATGCCCCGCGCGCGGGTCAGATCTACGGAGTCGCCATTTTCGACCACCCGCAGAACCTGCGCCACCCGACGTGGTGGATGGCGCGGGATTACGGGCTGTTTGCCGCCAATCCCTTCGGGCAGCACGATTTTGAGGGCCTCAAGGACCAGCCGCAGATCGGCAATTACACCATTCCTGCGGGCGGCAGCCTGACCCTGCGGTATCGCTTCTATTTTCACCTTGGTGATGAAACCGCCGCGCACGTGGCGGAACACTATGCGGACTACGCCGCCGGAAAATAACCCCTTCTTCTGCCCCATGAGTCAACTGACCCGCCGCACTTTCCTTAAACAAGCTTCGCTCGCCGCCGCCGGCGTGGCCCTTTCGGCCCGCGCGTGGGGCCAGGTCGTCGGTGCCAATGCCGACATCCGGGTCGCCGTCGTGGGCCTGAATGGCCGGGGCAAGAACCACCTCGCCAGCCTGCGCGCGCTCAAGGGCGTGCGCGTGGTGGCGCTATGCGACGCCGACTCCGCCGTACTGGCCAAAACCGCGCTGACCCTGGGCGCCGGAGTCAAAACCTACACGGACCTGCGCGAACTGCTGGCTTCGCCCGAGATCGATGCCATCACCATCGCGACCCCGAACCACTGGCATTCGCTGATGGGCATCTGGGCCTGTCAGGCGGGCAAGGACGTGTATGTGGAAAAACCCATTTCGCACAACGTCTGGGAAGGCCGGCAGCTGGTGGCCGCGGCCGCAAAATACCAGCGCGTGGTCCAGGCGGGCACGCAGATCCGCTCGGGCGACGGGTTGGTCGAGGCCGTGGCCTGGGTGCGCGCGGGCCAGCTCGGAAAAATCACGGCGGCGCGTGGCTTTTGCTACAAGCGCCGCGACAGCATCGGCCATACCGCCGGACCGCAGGCGGTGCCCGCCACCATCAATTATGACCTGTGGTCGGGCCCGGCTCCCTTGGTCCCGCCGCACCGCAACTCCACGAGAAACGGTCCGGTTCACTACGACTGGCATTGGATCTGGACCTACGGCAATGGCGACATTGGCAATCAGGGCATTCACCAGATGGACGTCGCCCGCTGGTTTCTCGGCGAGGCCGGCCTGCCGCGTCACACCCTGAGCGTGGGGGGACGGCTGGGGTATGAGGATGACGGCGAAACGCCCAACACGCAGGTCATCATCCATGACTACGCCACGGCACCCCTGATCTTTGAGGTCCGCGGTCTGCCGGCGCGGCCCGGCCAGTCGGTGGCGGCAGCCGGCCTGAGCGGCGCGGAGGCCGCCGGGGCGGGGGGCGCCACGATGGACAAGTATCGGGAGGTCTCGATCGGCAACGTGATCGACTGCGAGGGCGGATATGTGGTCACGAATTCCTATTTTGAAGCGCGCGCCTACGACCCGCGCGGCAAGTTGCTGAAGGAGTTCAAGGGCGAGGACGGCCACATGGCCAACTTCATCAATGTCGTGCGCAGCCGGAAAACCGCCGACCTGCGCGGTCCCATCGGCGAAGGCCACATCTCCAGCGCGCTGTGCCACCTGGGCAACATTTCCCATCAGCTCGGCCGGACGACCTCCGACGGCGAACTGGCGGAGAAGCTCCGGGGCGAACCGGCGCTGGGGGAGGCTTACGGGCGGATGGCCGAACACCTGGCGCGGCACCAGGTCAACCTGGCAAAAACCCCGCTGACCCTGGGCGCCCCGTTGGCGTTCGATGCCGCCCGCGAGCAATTCACCGGCGCCGCCGCGGCCGCCGCCAATGGGCTCCTCTCGCGCCGCTATCGCGCGCCCTTCATTGTGCCGCAGTTGGCGTGAGCCCCGCCGCCGGCGCCAATCACTTGGCCGCGTCCAAGGGTGCGCGCACGTGCTGGAGGAGCCAGGTATAGAGCTCCGGATTCCCATAGCTTTCCGTCCACGAGTCGTGGCCGGCTTCCGGATAAATGGTGAATTTAACGTCGGTCGCGCCGACCTCCTTGAGGGCGGCGACCATGCGCTCGGACTCGGCCAGGGGCACGGCGGGATCCTTGGCCCCGTGGAACGCCCAGACCCCCAGGTTGAGCAAGGCCGGCTTTTTTTCGCGGGCCGCACGGCGCGCATCAACCGGCTGACCGCCGCCGCAAATCGGCACGATCGCCGCAAACCGCTCCGGGTGTTTGAGGCCAACGCTCCAGGTGCCGAAGCCCCCCATGCTCAAGCCGGTCAGATAGACCCGGCGGGGATCAACCCGATACCGGGCGGCCATCTCATCCAAAAGGGCCAGGATGGTGTCATCGTCCCACCATTGGCCGTCCGGGCATTGCGGCGATACCACGATAAAATTATTTGTGAGTTGGGCTGCCGCCGCCTCGCGCTGCTCGCGCGCTGCTGCGGTTTCAACGGGGGCCGCGGGAATTTCCGTGCCCACGGCGGGCAGCAACGGTGGCGCCTCGCCGCGAATGAGTTTGGGCGGGCCATGTTTGGCCACGACCCAAGGATCCGTGCCGCGCTCCCCGGAGCCGTGCAGGAATAGGATCACCGGCCATTGGGCGGCGGGGGCGGTGGCGTAGCCGGCGGGGAGGGCGAGCAGGTATTCATAGCCGACGGTCTTGGTGATCGTCCGCTTGAAGGCCTCCACCGACTGGGTGTCGGCGGCGGCAGCGGCGGCGCTCAGGACGAGAAGCAGGAGCAGGCGGGTCGGGGCGGGCATGAGAGCGGGCTAGGTGCCGTACAGCCGGTCGCCGAAATCACCCAGGCCGGGCAGAATGTATTTCCGGGCGTTGAGGGCGCGATCAAGCGCGCCCGCGTAGATTGCCACCTCCGGATGGGCCTGCTGCAGGGTGGCCGCGCCTTCGGGCGAGGCCACGATACAGACAAAAACGATTTCCTTTCCGCCGGCCGCCTTGACCACGTCAATGGCTTGCACCGCCGAGCCGCCGGTGGCGAGCATGGGGTCGACGACCACCACGCGCGCCCCGGTGAGCGGGGGCAGCTTGCAGTAATAGCTGCGGGCCACCGCCGTCGCATGATCGCGCTCCAGGCCGACGTAGCCCACGGACACGTCGGGGAAAGTATCATGGAAAGGCTGCAGCATGCCGAGGCCGGCGCGCAAAATCGGCACGATCACGAGCGGCTTGGCGAGCACGCGGCCCATCATCGCCTCCATCGGCGTCTGAATCGGCTTGTCCTCCGTTGCCAGGTCGCGCGTGGCGTCCAGGGCGAGCAGGA
>JBAXWQ010000100.1:0-10779 GCA_037128315.1 Opitutia bacterium
TGTCATTCTGAACGAAGTGAAGTCTAGCCAGCAGGCTGGTGCGACATCCATGCTTGCGCTCGCGCTATGGCCTTCGCTGCCGTGGATCCTTCGCTCCGCTCCGGATGACAAACTGGGTTTGAATACACACCCGAATACCCCGGGGCTTGCCCCGGCTTGGTTGTAGCCGGCCTCGGTGAGGCCGGTCCGGGGTCAGCGACCCCGGCTACAGCTGTACGATGTTCCCAATGTCCCGGTGCTAGCTTGGGAATCTTTACGCGCCCTCATCTTCAGGCTGGCCCGTCCGCCGACTCTCCGCACAACATCAGCCAGTCGGCAGACATCGGTGCACCGTGCATCGACCTATTCACCTCCTCCCCATCCCTGACTCCATGAGTTCCCCCACTCCCGTCGGAAAGAAACGGCTCTTCTGCATGATGGCGCTCGAATTTTTCATCTGGGGCGCGTGGCTCCCGTTGATCTTCGGCTACCTGCCCAGCCTGGGGTTCACCCCCGGCCAGCAATCGCTCATCCTGAACGCATTCCCGGTCGCCTCGATCGTGGGCATGTTCTTCAGCAACCAGTGGGCCGACCGCAAATTCGCCCCGGAAAAATTCCTCGCCTTCTCCCACCTCGTCGGCGGGCTGGCGATCCTCGGCTGCGGTTTCACCCGGGAATTCCTGCCGTTCTTCCTGCTGATGCTGGTCCACTGCCTCCTGTATGTGCCGACCATCTCGATCACCAACTCGATCGCATTCGCGAACATGAGGAACCCGGAGAAGGAATTCGGCCTCGTCCGCATGGGGGGAACGATCGGCTGGGTCCTCGCCGCCTGGCCCTTCACTTTCATCTTTGTGAACTGGGACGCGGTCAGCGCCGCACACCCCGCCGGGTTGGTGGACTGGCTGGGGACGGCCCTCAGTCACCCGCTCGTCGGTGACGCCGCGAAAGCCGCGACGCGGTGGACTTTCATCGTGGCTGGCCTGGCTTCACTCGCCCTCGCCGCCCTGAGCCTCACTTTCCCCAGCACACCGCCCAAGGCGGCCACCGGCACGGCTGACCAACTGGCCTGGCGCGAGGCCCTGAAGCTGCTGCGGCATCCCTTCATGCTCGTGCTCTGGCTGGTGACTCTGGTCGATTCCTTTGTCCACAATTGCTACTTCAACTGGACCGGCATCTTCCTCGGCACGGCCCGGGACGCCGGCGGCGTCGGCATCGCCGCCAACTGGATCACCCCCATCATGAGCATCGGCCAGGTGGCGGAGATCCTCACGATGTTTGTCCTCGGCGCGACGCTGAAGAAGTTCGGTTGGCGGGTGACAATGACCGTGGGGATCCTCGGCCACGCGGCCCGCTTCGCCGTCTACGCCCTCTGGCCGCAAAGTCCCACCTTGATCATCCTGATCCAGGTGCTGCACGGCATCTGCTATGCGTTCTTCTTCGCGACCGTCTACATTTTTGTCGACGCCCAGGCGCCCAAGGACATCCGCTCCAGCGCGCAGGGTCTCTTCAACCTCCAGATTCTCGGCAGTGGCGCCCTGCTGGCCAATTCGATCTGCCCCTACCTGATTCAGAAGGTTTACACGGTCGGCGCGCAGACGGATTTCCGCTCCCTGTTTATGGTCCCCCTGGCCGCGGCCTCGCTGGGGGCCCTCGCGCTGGCGTTCTTCTTCCGTCCGCCCAGTCCGGCCGTGGGCCCGGCGCTCACCCCGGACGCCGCCCCCCACTAAGGCGTGTCTTCAAACCCGTTATGCGATTGAAAACAATTAACCAGTTTCGCGCGCTAGCGCGGGTAGGGCGCACTCTCCGAGTGCGCCGCGGCGGCGAAGGGACTCGCCGCCCTACCGTTTGAATACACGCCCTAATTCCTGAATTCTCTAATGTCCTCTCCCTTGCGAATTCTAGTTGTCGGCTGCGGTCACATGGGCGCCTCCCATGCCCGGGCCTATCACCAACGGAAAGCCGACTGGCAGATCGTCGGACTGGTGGCGCGGGGTGCCGGTTCGCGAAAGAAGCTGAATACCGATTTGGGCGGCGGCTATCCGGAGTATGCCGATTTTGCCGCAGCCCTCGCCCACACCCGGCCCGACGCCGTCTGCATCAGCACCTACACCGAGACGCACGCCGCTTACGCCATCGCCGCAATGGAAGCCGGGGCGCATGTGTTCATCGAAAAACCCCTCGCGGACAATCTGGTCGACTGCGACCGGGTACTGGCTGCGGCCCAGCGCCTCAACCGCAAGCTGATGGTCGGCTATATTCTCCAGGTCCATCCCGCCTGGCAGAAATTCACGGCGCTGGCTCAGGCGCTCGGCCGGCCGCTGGTCATGCGGATGAATTTAAACCAGCAGAGCGCCGGCGCCAAATGGGCGACGCACCAGCAGCTGCTGCGCTCCACTTCGCCCCTCGTCGATTGCGGGGTCCATTACGTGGACGTGATGTGCCGCATGTCGGGCTCGCGCCCGGTGAGCGTCACTGGCATCGGCGCCCGGCTCACGGAGGAGATTGCCCCCGGGCAGGTCAACTATGGCCACCTGCAGGTGAAATTCGCCGATGGCTCCATCGGCTGGTATGAGGCCGGCTGGGGGCCGATGATGAGTGAAACCGCTTTTTTTGTGAAGGATGTCGTCGGTCCGCTCGGCTCGGTCAGCATCGTCGCCACCAGCGCGGCGGGCACCGGCCAGTCGGCCAACCTCGCGGCGCACACGCAGACCGAGGCGCTCCGGCTGCATCATGCGGCGCGCGGCCCCGACGGGCAGTTTGCCCGGCCCGATGAGATCATCGCGGTCAACGACGAGCCCAACCACGATGAACTGTGCGCCCGCGAGCAGGCGGCTTTCCTCCGGGCCATGCGCGAAGACTCCGATCTTACCGCCCACTGGCAGGCCGCCCGCGACAGCCTGCGCATTGTGCTCGCCGCCGACCAATCCATCCGCGAAGGCCGGACCGTGCAACTCTGAGCCGGACTCATGCAGTTGCCGCCATTTTACCTCGTGTTTCATCCCACCAAACAGTGCGACGGCTCACTAGATTGTAGGGCGGGGTCGCTGACCCCGCCTGCGCACTAGAATCGGCGGGATCAGCGATCCCGCCCTACAATTCCAACTGCATGATCCCGGCTGAACCCCCATTCTCTTTCCTCCCATGAAACCTCCCCACCTCCGGCACATCATTCTGACCGTTATCCTGTTGGGCCCCGCCGTCCTGGCCGCCGTGAATCCGCCCCCCGGCTTCACCGCACTCTACAATGGTCGCGATCTCACCGGCTGGCGGGGCGGTGACACCTACGACCACCGCCAGTGGCTGGCGCTGCCGGCCGCGGAACGGGCCAAAATGGAATCTGAGTGGACCGCCGACATGCGCCAGCACTGGCGCGCGGAGGGCGATGAACTCGTGAATGATGGCCAGGGCAAATACGCCACCACGGTGCGGGATTACGGGGACTTTGAATTGCTCGTGGACTACAAGACCGTACCGCTGGCGGATTCGGGCCTCTATCTGCGCGGCTGCCCGCAGGTGCAGATCTGGGATTACACCGAACAGGCGAAATTCAGCCTCGGCGCCAACCTCGGTTCCGGCGGCCTCTGGAACAACTCGCCGGGCGCCCCAGGCAAGGATCCGCTCGTGAAAGCTGATCATGCCTTCGGGGAGTGGAATCATTTCCGCGTTCTGATGGTCGGGGCGCGGGTCAGCGTTTGGTTGAACGGTCAGCTCGTGGTGGATCACGCCCTGCTGGAAAATTACTACGACCGGGCCGCGCCCGTGCCCGCGCGCGGCCCCATTGAATTGCAAACCCACGGCGGCGAGATCCGCTGGCGCAATGTGTTTGTGCGGGAAATTGATTCCGCCGAGGCCAGCCGCCTGCTCGCCAGCCGGGGCGAGGACGCCGCATTCAAGCCCCTCTTCAACGGCCAGGACCTCACCGGCTGGACCGGGGCGGTGGACAACTACGCCGTCGTCGACGGCGCGATCGTGTGTCGGCCGAAGCAGGGCGGCACCCTCTTCACGCAGGAGCAGTTCGCTGACTTCGCGGTGCGGTTCGAATTCAAGGTTCCGCCCGGCGGCAACAACGGCCTGGCGCTGCGCTACCCGGGCACGGGGGATCCGGCCTACGCCGGCATGGCGGAGTGTCAGATTCTGGACGACCACTACGAGCAGGTGACCGGCCACTCGATCGACCCGCGCCAGGCGCACGGTTCCGCCTACGGCATGATCGCCGCGGCGCGCGGCTACCAGCATCCGACGGGCGAATGGAATTTCGAGGAGGTCACGGTCCGGGGTTCGACGATCAGGGTCGAATTGAACGGCACCGTGATCCTCAACGGCGATCTCGCCAGAGTCACCGCCTACCTGGCGGACCACGAGCATCCGGGCAAGGACCGCACCGCCGGGGCCTTTGGCTTCGCGGGGCACAACGATCCTGTCGCGTTTCGGGCCATCCGTCTCAAGCGGTTGTAGGCAGGACCCGGAGGATGGGGCCCGCTACTCCGCCCGGGCGGCGGTGGCCGGCCGAGGCGAACTGACACCCACAGCTTGCCAAAGAGGCGGATACAAGCTTTCTAGAGGGTTGGCGGGGAACCTTTGCTCCCCCACTCTGTCGATCCTCACCCCCACTGGGGGGAATCATGAAATCCCTCTCCTCCCAGCTCACCCCCCTGACCAGAATCCTCGTCGGCCTGGCCTGCCTCACCACCGCGGGTTTGGCGCAATCCGCTCCCGGAGCGGCCGCCCCGGGGGCAAACCCGACCTCGGTCGGGCCCATCATGCTGCGCGACGAAAGCATCGACCAGGTGCTCGCACTGCTTGAGCGTTGGACCGGCAAGACCATCCTGCGCCCGCAGGCCCTGCCGGGCGCGACCATCTCCCTCAGCCTCAAGGGCAATGTCACCCGGGAGGAAGCCATCCGGGCGCTCGAAACCCTGCTGACCATGAATGGCATCGCGATCAGCCCGCTCGATGACAAATTCCTCAAGGTCACGCCCCTCACCAATGCCAAGTCCGAGGCCCCGGAGCTGATCGACGGCTCCACGCTGGGCCTGCCGCCCAGTGGCCGCGTGGTCAGCAAGGTGTTCCAGTTGAATTTCCTCCGCGTCGGTGAGTTCATGCCCCAGATCACCGGCCTGATGAACCCCGCCGCCGGCAGCCCGCCGGTCGTGTTTGAAAGCGCCAACGCCGCGCTCATCACCGACTCCCTCAGCAACCTGCAGCGCATCGAGACCCTGCTGGTCAAGTTTGACCAGCCCCACCTCGGGGGCTTGCAGACCAAGTTCTACTCGCTCCATTTCGCCAAGGCCAGCGAGGTGGTCGCCAAGATGCGCACCATCCTCGCCGGGGCGCTCCAGTCGCAGCTGGGCTCCTCCACCACCTACAGTCCCGATGACCGGACCAACCAGGTCATTCTCGTGACGGATGCGCGGCAGTACGCGTTTTTTGACGACCTGATTGCCAAGCTCGACGTCAAGTCCGATGCCAACACGCGCAACGACGTGATCTATCTGAAGTATGCCACCGCCAAGGACGTCGCCTCGAGCCTGGCCCAGTTGGTCTCCACCCAAAACAACGCCGCGCACAAATCCGGCTCCGAGAGCACGGCGGCCGGCGCGACCCGCCCCACCGCCCCGGGTGCCGCCGCCGCCCCGGCGGCCCCGATCGTGAACGTGGCCGCCTTCGACAGCCTCAAGAGCGAAGCCTCCAACCAGTTCAGCGCCCTCCTCACCATCTTGCCCGAGGAGCGCAGCAATGCCATCATCGTGTCCGGCACCGAAGGCGACATCCGGCTCATCAACGAGCTCATCGCCAAGATCGACATCATCCTCGCCCAGGTCCGCATCGAGGTCGTCATCGCCGAGGTCTCGCTCGAGGATAATTCCACCACAGGCATCGGCGCGCTGGGGCTGCAGGTCCAGAACGGCAAGCTCGTCGGTTTCAGCGGCAGCGGCGCGGGCTTCAACGTGACCAACGGCCTCCTGGTCAACCCAACCACCAGCGCCTCGGAACTCTCCGCCCTCATCTCCCTCAACACCACGCCGCGCAAGAGCAACACCAACATCCTGTCGGTGCCCACGATCCTGACCACCCACGGCAAGGAGGGAAAAATCTTCGTCGGCGAATCCCGCCCCGTCATCAGCAGCTACCTGAATGACAATAGTACAGTGGGGACCACCACCGGCACGGGCTACCGCTCGACCGTCAATTCCAAGGACATCGGCATCCAGTTGTCCGTGAAGCCGCTCATTGGGAACGACGGGGCCGTGCAACTGGAGGTCAAGCAGGAGGTGAGCGACATCCTCGGCGACATCATCATCGACGGAAACCCGCAACCCCGCATTGGCAAACGCTCGACCGAGTCCTTTGTCACCGCAAAGAGCGGAGAAATCATCGTTCTTGGTGGCATGCAGCGGGACAGCCAGACCAAGAGCACCAGCCGGCTCGGGCCCATCCCGATCATCGGCGACCTCCTCGGCAGCCGCACCAGCAACAAGACCCGCACCGACCTCGTGTTTTTCCTCCGCCCCGTCGTGCTGACCAACACACCGGCCGACAACGCCCCGGCGATCCAGCGGATCGACCAGTTTCCCAAGGAACCCCGCGAGCAGGTGCAGAAGGTCATCGCGCCCGTGCCGGCCAAACCCTGACATGCCTGCGCTGCCGGGATCATTTCCCCAAGTCCTGCGCGATGGTCTGACCGCCGACCAATTGCAACAGCTGCTCGAGGCCCCGCGGCCTGAACGACTCGCGGTTTACGCCCGGTTGAAAAATACCGAGGCGGCCGCCGCCCTCAGCGAGATCAGCCGGCTGGCCCGGCTGCCGACCAGCCTCGATCCCAAGGGCGACATCGCCGCCGTGCCCGTGTTGCCCGCCCGGCTGATCAACGATTACCAGATCATGCCCATGCTGGCTCCCGCCGGCGGCGATCTCGGGTCGCTGCACCTCGCCACGGTCTGGCCGCCGGACAACGACATGCGGGACTGGATAGCCACCCTCACCCCGCGGCCGCTGGCGTGGCACCTCGCCCCCGCCGATCGCGTCCGCCTGCTCATCACGGAAAATTATGGCGTGGGCTCCGGCAGCCTCGAGGCATCCGACGCGGCCCCCGCGGGTCCCGCCCTGGATCCGGGCGCCGGCCAGGAAGCCGATGCCGATGCCGCCGTGGTCCGCTTTGTCAGCGATGTCATCGCCCAGGCGATCGAGGATGGAGCCACCGACATCCATTTCGAACCGCAGGAAGGCCAGCTCCGCATCCGGTACCGGGTGGACGGCCTGCTGGTGCTGGTTCCGTTGCCCGAGAACCTGCTTCGCTTTCAGGATGCGATCATCTCGCGCCTCAAGATCATGGCGCGGCTGAACATTTCGGAGAAGCGCCTGCCCCAGGACGGGCGCATCAGTTTCAAGAGCGGCGGCAACACCCTCGATATTCGTGTTTCCACCATCCCCACCATCCACGCCGAAAGCGTGAGCCTGCGCCTCCTGAATCAGCGGCGCGAAGCCTACACCATGGAACGCCTCGGCATGAGCGCGGATGAGCAGGCCCAGGTGAAAAAGGTGCTCGAATCGCCCCACGGCATCATTCTGGTCACCGGCCCGACCGGCTCCGGCAAGTCCACCTCGCTCAATGCGTTTCTCCGCGAGATCAACTCGACCGAGCTGCGCATTGTCACGGTCGAGGACCCGATCGAATACGAGGTGCCCGGCGTCAACCAGATGCAGGTGCGCCCGGACATCGGCCTGACCTTCGCCAGCGCCCTGCGGCATGTGCTGCGCCAGGATCCGGATGTCATCATGGTCGGGGAAATCCGCGACCGCGAGACCGCGGACATTGCGATCCGCGCCTCCCTGACGGGTCACCTGGTTTTCTCCACCCTGCACACCAACGATGCGCCCGGTGCCATCACGCGCCTGATCGACATGGGCATCGAGCCCTTCCTCGTCTCCTCCGCCCTGCAACTGGTGATTGCCCAGCGGCTGGTCCGCCGGCTCTGCCCCAAGTGCGCGGTGCCCCGGCCGGTGCAGGCCCTCGCGTTGCGCGACTCCCTCGCGGTGCTCGGGCTTGAGGCCTCGGCGGCCGAGGGCGTGGCCACGCTGCTCCATCCGGTCGGCTGCGACCAATGCCGGGGCACCGGTTTCCGCGGGCGCATTGGACTTTTTGAAATCCTCAAGCCCGGCGAGGAGCTGCACGATCTGGTGGTCCGGCGGGAGTCCACCCGCACCCTGACCAAGATGGCCCGTTCGCTGGGCATGCGCTCGCTGCAGCAGTCCGGCTGGGAAAAGGTGCTGTCCGGCCACACCACGCTCGACGAGGTCCTGCGCGTGATCACGGCCACGGAATAAGGCCATGCCGCGCTTCGCCTACAGTGCCCGCGACCCCTCCGGCCAGGTGACGCGCGCCACGCTGGAAGCGGCCTCCCGCAAGGATGCCGCCCGCGTCCTGGCGGCCCGTGGTCTGCAGGTCACCGAACTCACCGAGGCCGGCGGCACGGTGTCCGCCCTGCCCGGGACCCGCGCGCTGACCGTTGCGACCACCCCGGTGGTCTTCACGCGACAGCACCGGCTGCCTTTCCTCAAGGCCCTGTCCGACCTCAATGGCAGCGGCATGCCGGCGGGCGAGGCGGTGCGATTGTTGAGCCTGCGCCTAAAGGAACCGCAATTGCGCGCCCTCTGCGCCCGGTTGTGGGAGCGGCTCAGCGAGGGCCTGCCCCTTTCCCGGGCCATGGAAACCCAACCAGAGGTGTTCGATCTGCAGACCGTCAACCTGATCTCCGCCGGCGAAGCCACCGGCAACCTGCGCGAGGTGCTCCTCCGCCTCATCCAGCACTTCACCGAGCAAAAAGCCCTGCGGCAGAAGCTGACCACGGCGCTCGCCTACCCGGTCTTCATCTGTGTCGTCGCCCTGGCCTTGATCCTGTTCTTCATCTTCTACCTGCTGCCCCGGCTGCAGACCCTGCTGTCCTCCCTCGGCGGCCAGCTGCCGCTCTCGACGCGGATTCTGGTCGGCCTTTCCCACTTTCTCGTCACCTACGGCCTGGTTGTGATCGCCGCCGTCGTGGTGGGCGCCGTGTTTTTCTGGCGCTGGCGGCAGCAGCCGGCCGGCCGGCAGGCCATCGACCAGTGGCTGCTCAAGCTGCCCTTCGCCGGGCCGTTTCTCATCAACTCCACCATCCTCAACTTCAGCCAGACCCTCGCCGTGCTGCTCGAGAACGGGGTCACGACCGCCGAGGCGCTGCGCATGACGGAGCGCACGGTCACGCACACCACGCTGCAGCGCGCCTTCCACGAGGCGACAGACCGCGTGCTGGAAGGCGAAAGCCTGTCGCTCTCCCTGCACAAGACCGGCTGCTTCCCCGACCTTGTGATCGACCAGCTCGCCGTCGGCGAAAGCACCGGCAACCTCGCCCCCAGCCTGCGCGACCTAGCCCGGAACTATCAGCAGGAGATCGCCGCGCAGCTCTCGGCCTTCACCACGTTTTTCTCCAGCGCGGTGCTGCTGTTTGCCTTCGGCTTCGTGGCCTTCATCGCCTACGCAATCGTCTCGGCCGTGTTCCAGGTCAGCGCGAGCTTCAAGTTTTAGGGCTCTTTTCGGTTTTAATAGGCTTATCCACCTTTGCATCCAAGTTGGGCTTTCCCGGTAGCGGCAGGCGTCCCTGCCTGCCGAGTTGCGATGATCCCACAGGCACGGCGGCCTGTGGCTACGCTCGGAATAAGTCCGCCTGATCGGGAAATGCTTTAGCCGGCCTCAGCGCGCCTGCTCGACCGAGACCGCGCGGAACGTGCCGTTCAGCTGCCCCGGGGCGCCGCGATCGACCGTGAGGGAGAATTGCTCCAGGGCCACGTAGGGGGAGTGCTGGGCCAGGGTCTGGTAGAAGCGGAGCAGCGCGGCCATGTCCACCCGGCGGAAACTCACCTGCACGGTGTGAAACGACAGCTGGTCGGTGCGCTGCGTATTTTGGGCGCTGATGTCCGCGGCCAATCCCGCCTCCGCCGCCAGCTGGTTGAGCACGCCCACGAGGCGGGTGGCATCGAGGGTTTGCCGGGGATCCAGCCGTTGCGCGGCCGCCTTCGCCTTGGTCTCGATGGCGAGCTGGTTTTGCAGCCACATCTCCTGGGTGGCCCTTTCCACCGCGAGGCCCCGCCACTCCCGGCCAAAAGCCAAGGTGCGGCCGGCCAGGCTCAAGCCCCAGACGACCACCAACAGCAGGGCAAAGCCCAGTAGCAGGACCTTCTCCCGCAACAAACGGCCCAGGAAAAAGTTTTTCATGGCCGGGTCTCCGGGCGCAGGGCCTCGGGCTTGAAGGTGATTGTGAGGATGAAGGTGGTCACGCCGTTGCGGGAACGCAGGTCGCGGGTCGCGATCCCGGTCACCTCCGTCGCGGCGCGCAGTTGCGCCTCATATTGGCTGACGTCCGCCGCGTTGCCGGTCTGCGCCTCGATCTCCAGCTGGGCCATCCCGAGGGTCACAGCCCGGGTGAACTGAATCGAGGCCGGGCGCAGCGGGTTGATGATGGCCAGCATTTCAAACGGCCGGAGCTGCTTCTGCGTCAGCTCGTCAATGCGCGTGCTCAGCAGCTGGGCGGTCTCAATCCGGCGCACCGGCTCGGCGCGCAGCTGGAGCAACGTCCGGGTCCGGGCCAGCCACTGCCGCCCGGCCACGAGGCCGGTCTCCAGGGCGAGAAAGGCCGCGAGGCCAATCAGGCAGCCCAGCAGGCCACGCCAAAGCAGCAGGTCGCGGCGCCGCAAGCGACGCTGCTCCGCCAGAAAATCCCGATCGCGCACATCCGCCGCGTCCACCACCGCCACGGGCAGGCT
>JBAXWQ010000101.1:0-10740 GCA_037128315.1 Opitutia bacterium
GAGTTTGTCGCCGGCCGGCACGAGAAAATCCCGCAGGTCGGCAATGTCGTGATCGAGGACGACGTGGAGATCGGGGCCAACAGCACCCTCGACCGCGCCCGGTTCAGCCGCACCGTGGTCGGGGAGGGCACCAAGATCGATAACCTCGTGCAGGTGGCGCACAACGTCACCATCGGCCGCCATGTCATCCTGTGTGCGCAGGTGGGGATCTCCGGCAGCGCGACGATCAGCGATTATGCGGTGCTGGGGGGACAGGCGGGGATTGGCGGCCACATCACGATTGGCCGGGCGGCCAAGGTGGGCGGCCAGTCGGCCGTGACCTTCAATGTCGAGCCGGGGACCTATGTGAACGGCTCGCCCGCCATGGCGTACATGCTCGGCCAGCGCCTCGAGGTGCTGCACCGCCGGCTGCCGGAGCTCTTCAAGCGGGTCGGGGACTTGGAAAATTCGCCGGGGAAAGGATAAAAAAGACTTCCGCCGGGGGCGGTTCAGCCCCAGCGTGCCGCGCATGAGTGAAACGCGGCTGAAAATCTTCTCCGGCAACTCTAACCGCGTGCTCGCAGAGGAAATCTGCGCCGCCATTGGCATGCCCCTGGGCGAGGCCACCGTCACCAGCTTTCCGGACGGGGAGTCCTTCGTGAAGATCAACGAAAACGTCCGCGGCCAGGACGTGTACATCATCCAGTCGACCTGCCCGCCGACGAACCATCACCTGATGGAGCTGCTGATCATGATTGATGCCGCCCGCCGGGCCTCCGCCCAGCGCATCACCGCGGTGCTGCCGTTCTACGGCTACGCCCGCCAGGACCGCAAGGACCAGCCCCGCGTGCCGATCACGGCGAAGCTGGTCGCCAACCTCCTGGTCGCCGCCGGGGCGACGCGCATCCTGACCATGGACCTGCACAGCCAGCAGATTCAGGGCTTCTTCGACATCCCCGTGGACCATCTCTTCGCGTCCCCGGTCTTTTTTGAGTACCTCAGCACCCAGAAGCGGGAGCGCCCGCTGGTCGTGTGCTCGCCCGATGTCGGCGGCATGAAGATGGCCTCGGCCTACGCGGACACCATGGGCGCCGCGCTGGCGCTGGTGGCCAAGAAGCGCAAGAGCGCCACCACCGTCGAGGCCATGAGCATCGTCGGCGATGTCAGCGGCTGCGACGTGCTGCTGGTGGACGACATCACGGAAACGGCGGGCACCCTGACGGCGGCCGCCCGGATCCTGAAGGACAACGGCGCGGCGCGGATCACCGCGGCGGTCAGCCACTGCATCCTGAACGATATCGCCGTGGAGCGCCTGAAATCCGGGCTGATCGACGAGCTGATCACGACCAACTCCACCCCGATCGACACCCGCGGGCTGCCCATCAAGGTGCTCAGCATCGCCAAGCTGCTCGCGCAGGCGATCGTCCGCATCAACGGCAACGAGAGCGTGACGAGCCTGTTCCGGATCAAGGGATTCTGAGGGGTAGGCCGTGACGGACCTCCGTCCGGCCGTCGCATCAGGAGCCGGTCGTGCGGAGTTCTGTGCCCAGCAACCGACTGGTTGCAGAGGGGAACTTTTGACGCCAAGATTGGGTCATTCCGTTATCTCCATGAAATCCAAGCTATTCTCCGTTTTCATCGCCTTCCTCGTCGCTTCACCGTTGGCCAGCCCTGCGCTGCTGGGCAAGGACGCGGCGCCGCCGAAAAAGCCCGCGCTGCGCGTCGACGCCAGCCCCGTAAGTGATGCGAAGTCGCCCCTGGTCACCAGCTACGCCGACATCGTCGAACCCGTCCAAAAAGCGGTCGTGTCGGTGTACTCGAAGAAGATAGTGCGCGAGCGGATCTCAGCTAATCCGATGATGCGTCAATTCTTCGGTAATATCCCGGACCAAGAGCGCGAGCACAAGGAAGAGGGGCTCGGGTCGGGGGTCATCATTTCCCCGGACGGCTATATTTTGACCAACAACCACGTGGTTGAGGGGGCGGACGAGCTGAAGGTGGGCCTGGCCGACGATCGTGAGTTTGTCGCCAAGGTGATTGGCACCGATCCCAAGACGGACGTGGCCGTGATCAAGATTGAGGCCGGCAATCTGCCGACGCTGACGCTGGCCGACAGCGACAAGCTCAGGGTGGGCGATGTGGTCTTTGCCGTGGGCAACCCCCTCGGCGTTGGTCAAACGGTCACCATGGGCATTGTTTCGGCCAAGGGACGCAACCAGCTGGGCCTGTTGGAGGGCGGCTACGAGAGTTTCATCCAGACCGACGCGGCGATCAACCTGGGCAATTCCGGCGGGGCCCTGGTGGATGCCAAGGGGCGGCTGGTGGGGATCAACAGTGCCATCATATCGACGTCCCGGGGCAGCATAGGGCTCGGCTTTGCCATTCCGATCAACCTGGCCTCGTCGGTGCTGCAGAGCCTGATCGCCACCGGGAAGGTCACGCGGGGCTTTCTGGGGGTGAATGCGCAGACCGTGCCCGCGGAGGACACCGACTCGCTGCACCTGCCCAAGGGCGCGCGCGGGGCCATGATCACGGATGTCTCGCCCAACTCCCCGGCGGCGGTGGCGGGGCTGGAGCGGGGGGATGTCGTGATCGCCTTCGACGGCCGGCCGGTGAACTCTTGGGAGGAACTGCGGCTGTTCATTGCCGGGACGGGACCCGGCACCAAGGCGAAGCTGAGCATTTCCCGCGAGGGAAAGCCGCTCACGGTTGAAGTGACCCTGGCCACCGTCGACGAGAAACCGGATGAGCTCATTCCCGGGGTCGACGTCACCCCGCTGACCGATGAAGCCCGGGCCCGCCTGCGGATTCCGGCCCGGTTCAACGGCCTGCTGGTCCGGGCGGTCGATCAGGACTCGTATTATGCCGACGTGCTGATGCCGGATTTTCTCCTGGTGCAGATCGATCGGGAATATGTGACCGATCTGGCCTCGGCCAAGGCGGGGCTGACCCCGGGGCGCCATCTGCTCTACGTCTATTATCGCGGTGCCCTGAGGGTGGCGCGCATTGAGGTCAAGGGCAGCTGAGTCCCGGAGCTGGCCGTGCCCCCTCTACGGGGTCACGGCCGGATCTTTCAGGACGAGCAGGAAGCGCCCGACGCCCCCCAGGTGCTGCACCTTGGACTTGAACGCATCGTCGTGGCCCGTCCGGTAGCCCGAGTAATAGACCCACCAGGAGCCCGGACGGTCTCCGGGCACCGCCCCCGGGCCGACATAGATGCTCTTCCCGTCGAAGCCCCGCCCCAGGCGGAGCCCGGGAACCTCGCTGACCGGGCTCCACTGCCGGCCGTCGCGGCTGACGGCCAGGTGCGGGATCACGATCCCGGTCTGCGCGTCATAGACGCTGGGG
The DNA here is from genome assembly GCA_037128315.1 of Opitutia bacterium. Classification (GTDB taxonomy): domain Bacteria; phylum Verrucomicrobiota; class Verrucomicrobiia; order Opitutales; family Opitutaceae; genus Lacunisphaera. The sequence goes on from JBAXWQ010000101.1 coordinate 3,328, forward strand.
AACGTCACGTAGAGCGAGTCCTGCAGCTTCACGGCCGCTGAATTGTAATAATGGAGGCTGCGGGGATCCGTTTCATCCGGCGCCAGCACCACGACGGGGGCCGGAAAATTCCCGAAGGTCCGCGACTCGGTGTATCCGACCTGCCGCCGGCCCTGGCCATCCCCCTGGCTCCAGACGCGGACATACATCCGGTAGAGGTCACCGTCGCGGAAACAGACCGTCTGGGTGTCGGAGTTGCAGGCGAGGAGCGGGCGTTTGATCAGCTGCCAATGGAGGCCGTCCGGACTCGTTCCGCCGTACACCTGCCATTGGCTGCCCCAAGGCGTGCCTGGGGCCGGGGTGAAGCAGGAGAACACCACCTTGAAGCGTTCCGCCGCAGGGGCCGCAGGATCCAGGAAGACGCAATGGCCGGTGACGCCGTGGAGGGGAGGGCCGGCGAGCACGATGTTGTTGGCGCGGCTGCCCGCATATTCGACCAGCCCGAGATTGGGTTTTTCCCATTTCACCCCGTCCACGGAGCGCGCGTAACAGAGATAGCCGTCGGCGTCGCTTTGGTAGGTGTGGGGATAGGCTTCGTACCACATGTGCCAGGTCTGGCCGTCCCGGATCACATTCACGTAGTTGACCTGGAAGTCCTCCTGCGGCCGGTCGGAGACCAGCAGCGGCTCCGTGGTTCGGGCCTCGATGCGAAACAGGGTCGCGGCCGCCCCGGGCGCTGTTCCCAGCAGGTTCGCGGCCAGGGCCCCGAGCAGGCCTGCCGCCACGGCCAAGGGTCGCACCATTATTTTCATCTTGTGAGATACTACGGGAGGGAGGCGGCCCAGCGACCATGATGGACTACCGGACCGAGGCTGGCGGGTCCGCCGCCGGGTGCAATCCCCGGATGCCAGCGCGGCCGCTGTGGCCGGTGGTCCTTTCGGGCGCCGGGCGCGTGGCGAATGACACGCGACCGCTTTCAGTCCCGGCATCTGGCCCGCAAGCACCGCTCACGGGGCATTTAGGTCCGCCTTAGCTCCCGGGCTTCTGCACCGGGATCTTGGCGAGCCAGTCGGGCACGGCGTCGGCCGGGTAGGTCGGGAAGCTCAGTTCCAGCAGCGAGACAGCCGGCACGTCGAAGCGCGCCTGACCGGCACTGCGGTCCACCAGCATGGCCACGGCCACCGGCACGCCGCCGGCCCGGCGCACGATCTCGAGGCACTCGAGGACGCGGCCGCCCCGGGTGACGACGTCCTCCACGATCAGCACCGGCTCGCCGGGCGCCAGCGTGAAGCCGCGCCGGAGCACGAGCACGTTGTCCTCTTTTTCCGCAAAGATGTACCGGACCTTGGCCTGGCGAGCCACTTCCTGCCCGATCACCAGGCCGCCCATGGCGGGCGCAAGCACGGTCTTGAAGGAGTACCCCTGCACCTTGGCGACGAGGAGTTCGGCGAGGCGCTCGACCGCGTCCATCCGCTGGCACACCTGGGCGCACTGGAAGTAGTGGCCGCTGTGCAGGCCGGAGCGCAGCACAAAGTGCCCTTCCAACAGCGCGCGGGTGCGGGTGAAGATGCCGAGGATCTCTTGCTGGTCAGAAGCCATGGCCTGACGCTGGCGGCTGACCGGCAAAAAACAAAAACATTTTGCACCTGACTGGGGCGGCGGTAGGTTCCGCCTACCGTGCTGAATTTAACCGTGCCGCTGGAGGACGAACTGGGCGATGTGCTCGAGAAAGCCATGCGCCAGGCGGGCCTGGGCGAGGAGGAGGTGGCGCAGCGGAGCGGCGTGGCGACGGCCCGGATTTTGGACGCGGTGGACTATCGTTCGGACCTCTCGGCGGCGGAATTGCGCCAGCTGGCCGGGGTGCTGGGGCTGAACGAGGTCGGCCTGTGCGCGCTGGGGTGCGGGCAGTACCCGCGGCCCGAGATGACGAGCCTGCCCTTCTGTGTGCATCCGCTGCGGATGCCGCACGGCATCGGCTGTGCGAATGCCTACCTGGTGACGGAGTGCGGCGCGTCCCGCGGCCTCCTGTTCGACACCGGGCCGGACATCGGGACCCTGACCGCGGTGTGGCCGCGGGCGGTCAAGGAAGTCGACGCGGTTTTTGTCACCCATGTGGAGCCGGAGCATAGCGGCGGGTTGTGCGAGGTGGTGGCGCGGTTCGGGCTGCCGCAGGCCTATTGCCCGGCGGGAGTCAGCGCGCCCTGCGGTGAGCCCATGGCCGAGGGCCAGCGGCTGCGTTTCGGCCACTTTGAGGTCAAGGCGTTCCATACGCCGGGCCACTCCCCGGCCCACAATTGCTACCTGGTCAGCAATCCGTCGGTGCCGAGCGGGGGGGCGCTGCTGGTCTCGGGAGACCTGATTTTTGCCGGTTCCATGGGTGGCGGCTACCATTCCCAACGGCAGCTGGCGACGCACCTGCGGCGGGTGTTGGCCGGGGTGCCGCCGCAGACGGTGATCGCGCCCGGCCACGGGCCGATGACCACGGCGGGCAACGAGCTGCGCTATAATCCTTTTTTGGCCTGAACGCCCGGCGGCGTGGCAAATGGTCGGGGCGGCGAGATTCGAACTCGCGACCTCTACGTCCCGAACGTAGCGCTCTACCAGGCTAAGCTACGCCCCGATCTCATTTCTCCTTCCGGACCTGTCCGAAGGAAGGCGGAGGAAAGGCCGTGCAACCGGCCACTGCAAACAAAATATCTCCGCAAATAAATAAGGCCCGGATCTTGCGATCCGGGCCTTGAAAACTTCCGGTGGAACCGGCGCTTAAGAAGAGGGCGGGGGAGTGGCGATGGCCGGCATGCGGCTGAGGGTGCTCTCGGCCGCGCGGCGGGCGATCATCTCGACCGTGCGCTGGATCTCGATTTCGGCGGAGCGGCGGCTGATCTTGCCCATTTCGACCTGCTTGGCGAACTCGAAGGCCTCGCGGTTGAGCTTCTCCTTGGCGGCGCGCAGGGTGCTGAGCTTGACCTCAAGCTCGGCCGCCGTCTTGGCGCTGCTGTCGGCCTCCGTGGTGAACTTGTCCGTGGCCTCCTGAATCTTGCGGCCGTCCTCTTCCCAGCGGGCGAGTTTCTCGGACTCCTTCTTGGCTTCCTCGGCGGCCCGGTCGGCGGCGCGCTTCTCGGCATCGGCGCGGGCCTTGGCCTCGACGGAGGCCTTGCGGGCGTCTTCCACCCGCTTCAGCTCGGCCACCTTGGCCATTTGGGCCTTCTCCCGGTGCTCGATCTTTTCGGCTTCGGAGAAATACAGGGCAAGGAATACCGCCAGCAGGACGCTGACCGAAATGACGTACATCCACTTTTTCATGGGAGGGTAAAGGTAGGCGGGTTATGAGTTGTTATTCTTTATTCTTGGCGGCGCGGGCGGCGGCGGCTTCCGCGGCGGCACGGGCGGCATCGGCAGCGGCGATCTTTTCCAGGACCTGCCGGAGGTTTTTGACGTTCTCCTCGGCCTTTTGCACGTAGGTGCGGAGGAAGGCCTGTTCCTCAACCGCCATCTTCTTCTCCTCCCCGAGCTTGGTGATGGCGCTTTGCTCGTTCTTGATGTCGTTCTCCAGGCGGGTGACGAGCTTGGCGAACTTCTCCTTGTCGGCAAAGGCCTTGTCCCGGGCATCCGTGGCGACCAGGCGCGCCTCGTGATCCTTCTTGTCCTTGGCTTCCTTGGCCTCGCGCTCGGCCTTGCGGCGCAGCACCCCGGCGTTGGCATCCTTGATGGCCTGCTCGTTGGCCTTGGCCTGGGCGAGCAGCTTGGCCTCCTTCTCCTGCTTCACCTTCAGGGCCTTGGCTTCTTCCTTGGCCTCATAGCCTGAGCTGAAGTTCCAGTAGATGGCACCGAAAATGATCAACGCGACAATCGGGGCGAGGACGTAGACGAAGCTTTTCTTCATGATGATAAAAGGGGTTGCAGGATTACAGGGAGCGCGGAGCCGTGGTCTTGACCTGGTTCCGTTCCTTGATCGCGTCCTCGATGGCCTGCTTCAGACGCGGAAGTTGGGTGTCGTGGGAGGATTCGGTATAGGAGATGGCCTTGTTGACCGCGATGAGGGCCTCGTCATAGCGCCGTCTTTCAAAGCCGATATAGGCGAGGAAATTGTAGACCGCGCCGGGCTTCTCGAGGTTACCCTTGGCCACGGCGGCTGACAGGCTGCGATAGGCCTCCTCGCCCTTGTCGAGGGAGTAGTAGATCTGGGCAACCTGATAGTCCAGCTGGCCGGATCTCGGGAACTGGACGGCGGCTTCCTTGAGCACGTCGATCGCCTGATAGGGCTTGTCGACCTGCTGGTACGAGTAGGCGAGGTATTCCCAGTTCTTCTGGGTGGACTCGATCGTTTTCTTCCGCAGGCCCGCATGCAGCAGCTCGGTGGCCTTGCCGTACTGGCCCAAATTGATGTAGATGCCCACCAGGTTGAAGTTGTCCTTCGGGGTCTTGCCGAAGCCGAGGGCCTGCGACCGCTCCGCCGCGAGAATGGCGCGGATGTTATACTGGCGGGACTTCTCCTCGCTCTTGTCGAGGGCGAGGTTGAGATAGGTGGCTACCAGCTGGGACCAGTAGTCCTTCTTGCCGGGGTACTGCTTAACGAGCAGTTCGAGGACTTCGGAGGCGCGGGCGTAGTTGCCCTCCTGCTGGGCGATGGCCAGCATCAGCACGTAGAATGTTTCCTTCGGGCGCGGGGTGCCCAGCAGCCCGCTGTCAATTTCCGCCTGGGACTGCTTCAGCAGCTTGGCATCGATCTTCTCGGGGTTGATGATGGCCTCGTTGTAGAGGATGGAGGCGTAAAGCAGGGCGGCGTCCTGGCGCTGCGCATCGCCGGTTGCCTTGCCCACTGGGCTGTTGATCCAGCGCTTGATGTAACCGGCCGACTTGTTGAAATACTGCTGCTGCAGGGCGACGGACTTGGTCGCGGTGGCCTCCTGGTAGAAGAGCTGGACCAGATAATAGACCTTTTCAGCGACATCATGCTCGTCGAAATAGCCGTAGGCATCCGCGAGTCGCACGGTGGCCTCCATGGGCTCGATCGCCTTGGCATAGTCGGACTTCGACATGTAGATCTTCGACTTGATGTCCGCGATGATCGCGAAGTCGTACGTGGTCGGCCCCACGTTGGTCTGCATGCGGTCGAGCAGCGCCAGCGCGCCGTCCCAGTTCTTGGCATCCGTGTAGGGCTTGAGCTTGTTCAGCTCCTCAGAGGTCCTCTCCGTGAGCTGGGCCGGTTCGTTCGCCCCGCTACGAGGGGACGCCGCCAAGGCGAGGACGAGGATGAGGGCCAGGCGACCCGGCCGGGAGGAAAATTGGGGGAAAATGTCGGGCACGGTGGATTATTCCTCGTTCAGGGTGAAGACGATGGGCACCTGCATGTGAGTGTTGACCGAGCGGCCGCCTTTTTTGCCGGGACGGAACTTCCATTTGCCCACGGCTTGGACGGCTGAGGCTTCAAACTCGCGCTGGGTGGAACGCGCGGCGTAGGGGTTGCGCACGTCACCGTTCGTATCGACGATGAAATCCACCACCACTTCGCCCGCCACACCGGAGCGGCGCATTTCAAACGGGTACTGCGGCCGGGCCTGGAACTTCGGGACCGGCACCTGATCGAGCTTCGAGATGTCGAACACCTCGATGCCCTTGCCCAGGCCGCGCCCGGCGCCCTGCGGAATCACGATGGCTCCGGCGTTGGGCTTGAGATTCTCGGGCGGCGGAGGCTGGAGGGGCTGGACGAAGGAGTCCAACTGCACCACCTGCGGCACGTCGGCCTGCATCGGGGGGGCAAATTCAAGCGGGGTGTCGGGCTGGTCCTCGGCGACGACCTTCTCCGGCTCATCCGGCTCAATGGGCGGCATCTCGATCTGGATCAGCTTCTCCTCCTGCTTGGGCTTGGCCTTGAGCGCGGGATGCCCGAAGGCCTCGCTCAGCCAAGTGACACCCCCATGGAGAAGCAGGGAAACGATGAGACCGATGATTAAATCGCGGCGCATGATGGAGGGTCGCTCGTGGGTTTACCGACCGGTGGCGCGAACGCGGGTCTCGACGGAGACCTGGGTGATGCCGGCTTTACGCACCTCGTCGAGGGCGGTCACCGTGATGCCAAACTTGGCCCGGTCGTCGCCGGCGATCAGCACCCGGGGATTCGGCACGCGGGTCTTCAGGTTGGAGAGACGGGGGGCGATTTCACCGATCTGGATGAGTTCCTTGTTCCAGTAGCAGGTGCCCTGGTCGGAAATCTGCAGGGTGACCATGTCGGGGTCCGGCGGGCTGGGCGTCGTCACCGGGACCGGGAGATTGACCGGCAGGGAGGCGATTTTGCTCAGCGACAGCGTGAACAAAACAAAGGTCGCGAGCAGGAAGAAGATGACGTCGATGAGGGGGATGATCTCAATGCGCGCCTTCTTCTTGCCGTCTTCGACTTTGGAGCTGGAACCGGCCATGGTGGTGAAATTTAGCGAGAGTGAAAGGGGAGGAAAGGCGCGGCGGACCGGAGTCTACTTGCCCGCCGGGCGGACGCGGGTCTCAATGAAGACCTTGGAAGCCCCGGACTTGCGGACTTCGTCGATGGCGTAGCCTAAAACAGCGGAGAACGAGGCGTTCTCATCACCGTTGATGAGGATGCGACCTTCCGGATTCGAGGTGTGATAAGCCCTCAGACGGTTGATAAACTCATCGAGCGCAACGGGATCCTTGTTCCAAGCCAGCGTGCCTTCCTGGGTCACGCTGATGGTCGCGGTATCAGCCGGATCGCGGGGTTCACCCGTCTCCGAGTCGGGCACTTTAACGCCCGCCAGTCCATTCGACTTGTTCAACGAAAGCGTGAACAGGACGAAGGTCGCGAGCAGGAAGAAGATGACGTCGATCAGGGGAATGATCTCGATACGTGCCTTCTTTTTGCCGCCACTGCTGCCGCCGGATGATCCTGCCATGGATAAGGTGGGTCGAGGGAGTAGACGATGCCGCCGCCAATTGCTTGGCTAATCAGCGACTGAACGGGGCGTTGGTCTCGGACTTCTTGATGATGAGCTCGAGGGCGTTGGACGCGTCGGCGACCTCGTGCTTGGCCTCTTCGATGCGGGCATTCAGGTAATTGTAAGGCAGGAGGGCGGTGATCGCGATAAAGAGACCGGCGGCGGTCGCGATGAGGGCCTCAGCCACACCACCCGTGATCTGGCCGCTGGCCGTGGCGATGTCGCCCGTCATGCTGCCGAAGGTGCGCATCATGCCGGTGACGGTGCCGAGCAGGCCGAGCATCGGGGCGGCGGTGATGACGGTGTCGAGCGTCGCGATGCCCTGCTGGTAGCGGGCCAGTTCCTGCCCGGAGGCGCGGATGAAAGCGTTGGTGAGGGAGAACTCCTTGTTCGTCAGGCTGTACACCAGAATGCGGGCGACGAAATCCTTGCTCTTCTTGCCGATTTCGACCGCGCCCTCGATATCCCGGCGCTCGACGTGCTCCAG
>JBAXWQ010000102.1:0-10732 GCA_037128315.1 Opitutia bacterium
ACAGCGCTCTCTCCCATCCGTTCTTTGCCGTGCTCATCGGCGGAGTGATTGTCCTGGGGCTCTACACGGTGCCGGTGCTCGGCTTCGTGGTCTATAAGCTGCTCGGCGTGCTCGGGCTCGGCGTGGTGGTCTATACTCTCCTGCTGGCCTATCGGAACAGTCGGCCCGCTCCTGTCAAGCGGGTGCCGCCCCCCGGGGCGACCCCGGCCAGCGCACCTGTGGCGGGGGACGCGACCGCGGTACCGCCCGTGCTCGGCGCCCTGGCGCCCGTGCCGGAAGTGGTGGCCTCGCTGCCGCCCGTCATTTCCGCCAGTACCTTGGATCGCGCGGGATTCTGGATCCGCCTTAGCGCCTCTGCGCTGGATGCGTGCATGGTTGGCATCGCGTTTGGCATGCTGCACAAGATCTGGGACGGCTTCGGCGGAATCTTTCCCTTCTGGTACGCCGTATATTGCATCAGCATGTGGGCGACCAAGGGCACCACGATCGGCGGCATCATCTGCGGTCTCAAGGTCGTGCGGCTTGACGATCGCCCGGTGGACTGGGGCGTGGCGGTGGTCCGCGGCCTGACGGCGTTTCTATCGCTTGCCGTGGCCGGCCTGGGCTTTGTCTGGGTCGCCTTCGACATCGAGAAGCAATCCTGGCACGACAAGGTGGCCGGCACCACCATCGTGCGCGTGCCGAAGGGGACGCCGCTGCTGTAAATAATCTTTCTCTTTCCTCGTTCTCTTAATCCTTATCTCTGTTCTTCCGCCGGTCTGGAGAACAAGAAAGATTAAGAGAAAGAGAACGATACTCCTCTCCGGCCGGGCCTGCGCCCTGCCTTTTCGTTTGCCGGGACCATTGCCCGTAGCGTAGATCTGGGGCCATGGCCAAGCCACTCGTCGGAATCATCATGGGCAGCGCATCGGACTGGGAAACGATGCAGCATGCCGCCGCCACCTTGACGGCACTGGGCGTGCCTTTTGAAAAGCGCATTGTCAGCGCCCACCGCACGCCCAAGCTCATGGTCAGCTATGCGGAGACCGCGGAACGCCGCGGTCTGAAGCTCATCATCGCCGGCGCCGGCGGGGCGGCCCACCTGCCGGGCATGACCGCCGCACTCACCACCTTGCCGGTGCTCGGCGTGCCGGTGGAATCGAAGACGCTGCATGGCCTCGACTCCCTGCTCTCCATCGCCCAGATGCCCGGCGGAGTGCCGGTCGCGACGTTTGCCATCGGCAAGCCCGGCGCCATCAATGCGGCCCTCTTTGCCGCCTCCCTGCTGGCGCAAGGCGATGCCAAGACTCGGCGCGCCTGGGAGAAATTCCGGGTGAAACAGACGGCTAGGGTGCTGGACGCCAAGTTGCCCTGATGTTGACTCACCCATGGTCACTCGTGCCTTGATTTGTAGCGGCAGGCGTCCCTGCCTGTCGGGTTCGGGTATCCTACAGGCACGGAGGCCTGTGGCTACAGGCGGAATGACGACAACAGAATGTTGCCCGGATTTCTGTGCCCCATGAGTGTCCATTAGTAGTTCCTCTATGATTCCTCCCGGAAAAACCATTGGTATCTTGGGCGGCGGCCAGCTCGGCCGCATGCTGGCGCAGGCTGCTACGCGGCTGGGCTACCGGGTGCATATCTACGAGCCGCAGGCCAACTGCCCCGCGGGAGCCGTTGCCCACCGGGAGGTCAATGCGAGCTACGAGGATCTGACCGCACTGACGGCCTTTGCCCGGGAATGCGACGTCGTCACCTACGAATTTGAGAATATCCCGGCGGCGCCGCTGCGCGCAATCGAGACGCTCACGCAGCTGCATCCGCACTGGAGCGTGCTCGAGACGTGCCAGAATCGTTCGCGCGAAAAAAACTGGCTGAAGCAGCATGGATTTCCCCACGCCCGGTTCGCCGAGGTGGCGGCCGGGGGCGACGTTGCGGCCGGCATCCAGTCGGTCGGGCTGCCGTGCGTGGTGAAGACGGCGGATTTCGGCTACGACGGCAAGGGCCAGGTGAAGGTGCGAGACGCGGCCGGGGTGGCCGAGGCGGTGGCGGCGTTCCGGACCCAGGCCTGCGTCATCGAGCAGTGGATTGATTTCGCGTGCGAGGTCTCCGTGGTCATGGCCCGTTCGGCAAAGGCGGCCATCCGCGTTTACCCATTGGCGGAAAACATCCACACCAACCACATCCTCGATTTTTCCATCGTGCCGGCCCGCGTGGCGCCGGCGGTCATTGCGGCCGCGGAAAAAATGGCCCGGCTGATCGCGGAGAAGATCGGCCTGGTGGGCGTGATGGGCGTCGAGCTGTTTGTGACGCGGGATGGGCAGGTGCTGGTCAACGAGCTCGCGCCGCGCACGCACAACAGCGGTCACTACACCATCGACGGTTGCGCCGTGTCGCAGTTTGAGCAGCAGGTCCGGGCCATCTGCGGGCTGCCGCTCGGCGATACCCGGCTGTTGGCGCCCATCGTGATGGTCAATATTCTCGGCGACACCTGGACCAGGGGGGAGCCGAAATGGGATGTGCTGCTGGCGGAACCGGCGGTGCGCCTCCACCTCTATGGCAAGGCGGACCCGCGGCCCGGCCGCAAGATGGGGCATTTCACCGTGACGGCGCGGGACGCCGACATGGCGCTGGGCTTCGCCCAAAAAATCAAGGCGCGGCTCCACGGATAATCCAGGCGCAGGCTCCTCCGTCCGCCGAGCCCCCATGCCTAAGTATACTATTAGTTGACAATCAAGCCAACGGACAGATGTAAACTAATAGTATACTTAGGCTCGGGGGGCTGGACACGCCCCGAGCGGGCAGTGCGGCGGCGAATGGGAGACGGGCGCTGGGCGCTATGGCTTGGGCGCGGCCGGGGAGGCGGGGACGGGGGCGATTGGTGGCGGCGGCCGGTCGGGGGCGCCGGTGTCCATGACGTATTTCCACGAGCCGTCCGGCTGGCGTTTCCAGATCGTGAGGAAAAAACCGCCCCGGATGCGCTCCTGGCCATCCGGGCCGGGGCCGCGGGATTCGTAGCGGCCGTAGTTGTAGCCCAGCGTCCCGTCGGCCGAGACGTCGGTGAAAAGGGCGGACCAGGTCAGCGAGAGCCCGGGCCGATCCGGCCCCATGCGCTCCTGCACGGCGGCGGGACCGCGGAATTTTCGCGGGTCGGTGTCGATGAAGGCGACGTCGGGCGCGGCGAAATGGGTGAAGGCGGCGTTGAGGCCCTTTGCCTTCGCCATCGCGCAGAAGGCATCCTCCATGGCGGCGACTTCCTGTTTCAATTTCGCCAGGTCGGGGGGCGTGGCCGGCCGGGCGGTGGTGCAGCAGGCGGCGAAAAGAAAACCAAGGAGCAGGCGGGTTAATGTTTTCATGGGGAATTTAGGGCCGAAGTTTTGTTGCCAGGGGATTTAAGTGTGGGCGGGGTGCCCTCACCCCGCAGCGCAGCGCCTGCCTCGCGGGGTGAGGGCACCCCGCCCACACCTGAAATTATTTGCTCCATTGCTCACATGGCGAGGGGATAGACGACACTCACTTCGCCGGCAGCACGATCCCCCGGCACTCTCCAAGGCCGATACGGCGGGCGCCCGCGCGTTCAGCGTAGCCACGCAGGATCACCTCGTCGCCGTCCTGGAGAAATTTGCGCGTCTCGCCGCCGGGCAGGGTGAGCGGCTCGGTGCCGCGCCAGGTCAGTTCGAGCAGGCAGCCGCGCGCGTCCTTGGACGCGCCGGAGATCGTGCCGCTGCCAAGCAGATCGCCCGGCTGCAGGTTGCAGCCATTGCTGGCGTGGTGAGTGATCAGCTGGGCCAGTGTCCAATACATGCTTTGGAAGTTACCCGACGAAAGGCGGTGGGCCGGCCGGCCTTGCTCGCGCATGGCCGCGGTGCTTAGCCAAACTTCCATGGTAAGATCGAGCCCGCCCAGCGCCTGATCGGCGGGGTCGGCGAGATAGGGCAAGGGGGCAGGATCCTCCTTCGCCGAGGCTTCGGAGGACAGGTCCCCCTTGCGCGGATAAGCAGGGCAACGAAACGGCGCGAGCGCTTCCATGGTCACCACCCAAGGCGAGATCGTGGTGGCGAAATTCTTGGCGAGGAAAGGCCCGAGTGGCTGGTATTCCCACGTTTGAATATCCCGCGCGGACCAATCGTTCAGCAGCACAACCCCGAAGAGATGAGCGGCCGCCTCCGCGATTGGCACGCGGTTGCCGAGGGTGTTGCCGGGACCGATGAAGGCACCGAGCTCCAGTTCATAGTCGAGATGCTGGCAGGGGCCAAATTCCGGCGTGGGTGCATCGGATGGCTTGCGCTGGCCGTGCGGCCGACGGACCGGCGAGCCGCTTACGCCGATGGACGATCCGCGTCCATGGTAGCCAATGGGCACCCACTTGTAGTTGGGCAGGAGCGGCTGGTCGGGGCGGAACATCGCGCCGACGTTCGTGGCATGGAAAACGGACGCATAGAAATCCGTATAGTCGCCGATCGCGGCGGGCAGGAGCATTTCAACCTGGCTTTGCGGGACCAGGCAGGACTCGACGGCGGCCCGCCGTGGCCCGGCGGGGCAGGTATCGGCGCCGAGCAGTTCGCTGAGGTGGGCGCGCAGCACGGTCCAGGCGGAGGGACCGAGCGCCATCAGGGCATTGAGGGAGGGCTGCCGGCAGGCGGCGCCGAGCGCGTCGGTTTCGGCCGTCGGCGTGGCCACGCGCAGCAAGCCGGCGTGACCGGCGGCGGCGAGGTCAAGGACGCGGTCGCCGATCGCCACGCCGATCCGCGGTGACGCCAGGGCGGATGGGCGGAACACGCCGTAGGGCAGGTTTTGCAGGGGGAAATCGGTGCCGGCGGCGTCGGCCGATTCGAGCCAACTGCGGCGGACGGGGTCGTGGGTGGGGTTGAGCGGCATGGCCACCAAGGGAGTGAAGGGGAAGTACGGACGCAAAACGGCCGGAGTCAAACGACTCCGGCCGGAAAATAGCCGCGCCGACCGGCCCGTCAGTTGGATCATTCCTTGGCCGGCATCTCGATGACCTCGATCGGCCCGAGCCGTACGGTCGGATTTAACGGCGAGAGGTATCGCCCCAAAAATTCCTCCACCTTCCGGTAAAAGGCGATGCGGTTCGACTCGTTGCGGAAACCATGGCCTTCGTTTTTCTCGATGAGGATCTCATAGGACTTCTGGAATTTCTTGAGCTTCGGTTCCAGCACCTCCCACTGCTTGATGTCGACCCGCGGGTCGTTATACCCGTAGGCGTTGAGCAGGGGCACGCGGATGCGGTCGACGAAATTCACCGGCGAGCGGTCGCGCAGGAAGGCATTGCCGTCACCGACCCGCTGACTCGCAAAGAGCCGCGCGAACGAGTCTCGGGAGATTTTGTAGTCGCTGATCTGGAGCAGCAGGTCGGACGGTCCGACGTAGTTGATGCCGCAACGGTAAAGTTCGGGTGTGAACGTCAGGCCGGCGAGCGTGGCGTAGCCGCCGTAGCTGGCGCCGTAGATGGCCACCTGGTCGGCGGTGGTGATGCCCTGCGCGACGGCCCATTTCACGGCGTCGGTCAGGTCGTCCTGCATCTTGCCACCCCATTCGTGGTAGCCGGCCTGCTGGAACTTCACGCCGTAGCCGCCCGAGCCGCGGTAGTTGACCTGCAAAACGCCGTAGCCGCGGTTGGCGAGGAGCTGGATTTCGGGGTTGAAGCCCCAGCTGTCGCGAATCCCGTAGGGGCCGCCGTGGGGATTGAGGATGAGCGGCACCGGGCCTTTCTCCGCGCCGGCGGGGCGGGTGAGGTAGCCGTGAATGATGAGACCGTCGCGGGCTTGGAACTGGATCGGCTCCATCGGGCGCATGGCCTTGGGGTCGATGCTATGCATCACGCGGCCGATCGGGCTCAGGCGGCTGTGCGGCAGGTCAAGCAGGTAGTAATTGCCAGGTTCGCGATCGCTGCGGGCGGCGATGACCATGATCTTTTCGTCGGACGAGAAGCTGACGATGGAGTTTTCGGTGCCGGGCGGCAGGCTCTTATCGATCAACTGCTGGAGTTGCTCCTGGCCGGCATCGAGGAATTTATGGTGGAGTTTGTCGGTTTCGTAAGTGACGCCGTAAAGCTTGGTGCGGTCCCATGACAAGTGCACGGTGGTGATGTCGCCCTCGTCGGAGTGAAACAAGGGCTCGCTGAACTGGCCGGTGCGGATGTTGTAGGTATAAAGGGTGCTGGTGTCGGAATGTTCGGTGCTGAGCAGGTAAAGGGTCTCGTTGTCGGCGCCGAAAAAGAGCAAGCGCCACGGGGCGTCGCCCTTGTTGGCGGGGAATTCCGCGATCTTGGCATAGCGGCTTTCGGGTCTGGGCCGGACTTCGTAGCTTACGCTTTCGTTCTGCAATATCATGCGGGCGCGCAGCACGCCATGGTTGTCGGCGATCTCTGCGGTGTTGGCGCCTGCGGGCGACGGGTCGAAGCTGGAGATGGGGTTGCGCTGGCCAGTGCGCACGTTGAGCGTGAAGATGCTGAAGGTGCGGGAGCCGGGTTCACGGATGCCGGAGATCAACATGCGCTCGGGGTCATACTTCAATTCATCAAAGATCTGCAGGTAGTCGCTGCTATGGCTGCTCGACTCCGACAGCACGCGCACGGTGCGCTTGCCGCCGTTCTTGGCCGGGGCGACCGGGATGACGCGCCACGCATAGGACTCGTCGCCACCGATGTCGCCGGCATAGACAATGTAGTCGTTGCCCTTCCAGGCGAAGATCTTGATGTTTTCGTCCTTGGCCGAGACGAGCGCCTCGGGTGGCTGGCCGGGATTGACGAGATCGAGCAGCGCGATGCCGACCTTGCCCCAGCCCAAGGTGGTCAGGAAGGCCACATGCTTGCCATCGGGCGACAATTGGACGGAGCGGATGTCGGCTTCCGCGAAAAACGTCTCAATCGGCAGCCGGGTGGAAGCGGTCTCCGCGCCAATCAACAGCGGTGAAACCCAAGCAAAAAAAGCCAGCGACAATCGCCGGCGAAACCAGCCGAAGGAGGAATGCATGGCGGATCAGGTTGGCTGGCAGAGACGTCGAGTCAACACAGGCAACTTTCTGGTTTCTAGCCAGTTGGTCGAGTCAGTTTTTACATTTCAGGAATAAACTTATTGATTTTAATCGTGGAAAATGCACCGTCCAGCTCAAGAAATTAGCCGGTTACGGTGGTTTCCTAACAACACACACCCTAGAACTATGAACAATAGCTCCGTAAGTTATCTACGGAAGCCTTTGGCGCTACTTGGCGTCGGGCTTTCCCTTATCGCGGCCTCGGCCGCTTTTAGTCAGACCAGTGCCACCCCCAGCGGCACGCCGTCGGCCGACGTAGTGAAACTCGATAAATTGGTGGTCACCGGCTCCTTCATCCCGGCGACGCTGGACGAGCAGAAAGCCTTGCCCGTACAAATCATCGACGCCGCGGCGATCGCGATCAGCGGCGTGAACACCAACGTGCTCGACGTGCTGCGCAAGACGGTGCCGCAGATCCAGGGTTCGAACAATATCGGCGTGGAAAACGCCAATATCGCCGGCGGTGCCAACGGCGGCGCCTCGAATGTGGCGCTCCGCAACGTGGACACCTTGGTGCTCTTCAACGGCAAGCGCATGTCAGCCAACGCCGGCGCGGCTGGTGGCGGTGTCACCGGGGTGGATTTGAACCTCATCCCGCTATCCGCGGTGGACCGGATTGAGGTCCTCACCGACGGTGCGTCCGCCCTCTACGGCTCTGACGCGGTCTCGGGCGTCGTGAACATCATCCTGAAGAAGGATTATCGCGGCGCGGAAGTCAGCACCCACTATTCATCGGCCAATAAGGACAATGGCGGCAATTACACCCAGAAGTCGATCGGCATGGTCGTCGGCACGGGCAACGACAAGACGAACGTCATGTTCACCGCTGAGTGGTCGAGTTCGGACCCCCTCTGGGCGCGCGACATGACTTATTCCAACAATCCGATCAATACCGGCTCCCTTCCGGGTCTTGTAACGCAGGGCAGCCAATTCTACCGGCTGAACACCTCCCTGAACACGATCCCGGTTGCCAACCGGGGTCAGACGATAGCCCAATTGGTCGCCGCTGGCGTGTATGAGGCGATTCCCACGGCCTATAAGCAAGCCGATCGCTCGACGATCCTGAGCAAGGTCGACAAGCGCATCGGCTCGGTCAACGTCAATCATATCATCAACGACCAGGTCACCTTCACGACGGACTTCATTTACGCCCAGACGCAGGTCAACTATCAATTGAATCCGCAGCCCGTCACACTCGGCACCACCACGCTCATCAGCAGGGGTGTCAATTGGATCAACACCACCGGCCTCACCGTTCGCAATCGCTACATCGAGGGGTCGAACCGTATTTACGACAATACGAGCGACTCCTATCGCTGGACGGCCGGTTTCGAGGGCAAGGTCAACGACTACTTCAACTGGAACGTCTCCGCCAACTACTCCCTCGCGAAGCAGATCGCCATCGGTTACAATCAAATCCTCGATTCCGCCCTGCAGACCAGCATCACCAATGGTAACTTCGACATCTTTGCCTACAAACAGGATGCGGCCAAGGTTGCCAAGGGCGGTATCTTCGGCAACTCGATGGCCTACTACAAGAGCGGCTACTACAGCTACAATGCGGCAGCGAACGGCAAGATCTTCGACCTGCCCGCCGGTACAATCCAGTATGCCGCCGGTGCCGAATTCCGCAAAGAGACGCTCGTAGCCACGGCCGACCTGAACTCCCTCATTCCCCCGGGTGGCACCACCAGCCTCTGGAACAACGGCACCTCGCTGGCGCCGTTTGACGGCGGACGCTCCGCCAAGAGCGAGTATCTCGAACTCAAGGTTCCGGTCGTCAAAGACCTCCCGGGCCTGTACCTCGTGACCCTCGATGGCGCCGTCCGCCACGAGGCTTACAGCGATGGCAATAAGACCACGGTGCCGAAGGTTTCGCTGGCTTGGCTTCCCTTCAAGGACGAACTGCGCATTCGCGCCACTTACGGCAAGTCGTTCTCCGAGCCCTCGCTCTATAACCTCTACGGCCCGCAGAGCACTGGCTTCACCAGCTCTCTGAACAACCTTCGTGCCTACGACACCGCCGGCGTCGCGACCGGCGGCAACCTCTCCTTCCAGGGTCACCAGTCGGGCGGTTCGAATCCCATGCTGACGCCCTCGCATGCCAAGTCCTACACCGTCGGCTTCGTCTATTCGCCGAAGTGGGCCAAGGGCCTCGACATCACGGTGGACTACTACAACATCAAACAGACGGACCTCGTCGGCACCTTGGCTGGCGGCCTGACGATCATCCAGAGTGTCGAGCAATTCGGTCCGGCTTCACAGTATGCCCCGTATGTCGCGCTCAACGCCTTCCCGGGTCAGCCAGGTGCGGTCGCCATCACTTCCCCCGGCCAGCTCCACCCCGACACAGATAAGATCTACGTGTTGACCGGTCTCGCCAACATCGGCGACCAGTCGCAGCACGGCTTTGATGTGAACATCTCCTACGAGCTGCCTTGGAAGCAATACGGCCGCTTCCGCCTCAACAGCAACTGGGCGATCCTCCAGTCCTTCCTGAATAACGGCGACCAATACGCCGGCAACGATTTGTATGGCTCGCTGCCGAAGTTCCGTGCTTACTCCACGGTTGACTGGTCCTATCGCGGTTACGGTGCGACGCTGGGTTACACCCGCATCAACACGGTGGACGCCGATCCGGCGTCCTTCGGTGGCAGCGGCCTCGATGTCGGTCCGTACAACACGTTCGACCTCCAACTCCGCTACGACCTCAGCAAGGTCAACCCGCTGCTTAAGAACGTTACCTTCGACATCGGTTGCAACAACTTGACCAACCAGACCCCCCCGCAGTCGCCGAACTACTCGAGCCCGCCGTTCGACAATGGCACGTTCAGCTACTTCGGCCGGATACTCTACGCCGACCTGAAGTTCAAGTTCTGATCCGGAACTTAGTCCTTCTCCTACTCAGCGCCCCTCCTCACCGAGGGGCGTTTTTTTTGTGGTCGGATGTGGTGCCATAAATTGGCGTTGCCGCCGAAATGCGTGCACCCACGATGTCGCGTATGAAGCGTAGCCTTTTCGCTCTCCTGTTCCTGGGGGTTGCCGTTTTTGTTCGCGCGGAGGAAGCCAATTTTTCCCAAGTGCTTTCTCCCGAGGAATTCAAAGCCACTGGCCTTGATCGCCTCAGCCCGGAAGAGCGCCGGAAATTGGACCAGCTGGTGCAGGCCTTCAAGGAGGGCCAGGTCACAACCGCGCAAAAATCGGCCGCCGGCGCCATCGAAGCCAAACGGACCGCGGAAGCGGAGGCCAAGGCCGCCAAGGAAGAGGCCCGCATCGCGAAGGAAGAAGCCAAGGCGGCCAAGACCCAGGCGACGGAGTCCAAGTCGAACGACCGCGGGTTTCTGGCCAAGGCCAAGGTGCTCCTCGTGCCTGGCACCAAGATCGAGTACGCGGAAATCCGCTCCACGGTCGAAGGCACCTTCGAGGGCTGGATGGGCAAAACCATATTCCATCTGGCCAACGGCCAGCGCTGGCAGGTCATGAACAGCGGCGAGCGCTATTTCGTGCGGCCGCAGGAAAATGTCGAAGCAGTGGTCAATCCGGCAGCCTTGGGAGGCTATTGGATGAATTTCCCGAGCTTCGACGTGCGCGTGCGCGTCAAGCTGCTCGCCGACAAATGATCCGGGGCGGGCCTGCGCCAATCGCACGAATCGAAATCGCAGGATCATGCCATTGAAGGCAAGATAAGTTGATGGGG
>JBAXWQ010000103.1:0-10640 GCA_037128315.1 Opitutia bacterium
GAGGGGGCCCGCCTGACGGCCTTGCAGGGGGCGGAGATCCTATTCTATCCCACCGCCATCGGCTGGCATCCCAAGGAAAAAAAGCAGTATGGGGCCGACCAACACGGCGCGTGGGAAATCAGCCATCGGGGCCATGCGGTGGCCAACGGGTGCTACGTGGCCGCCATCAATCGCATCGGGCTGGAAAGGCCGATTGGCGGCGACGGTTTGGAGTTTTGGGGACAAAGTTTTGTCGCAGGCACCAGCGGCCAGATCCTCGCCAAGGCCAGTGTTGATCAGGAGGAAGTACTCCTGGTGCCCGTGGATCTGGCCAAGGTCGATGTCACCCGCACGCATTGGCCTTTCCTCCGGGACCGTCGCATCGATGCGTACGGGGACCTGACAAAACGGTTCATCGACTAGGGAGTGTTTTAAAACCCGCCCAATCCTCATTGCCTGTCATTCTGAACGAAGTGAAGAATCCATGCTTTCGCTCGCACTATGGCCTTCGATGCCGTGGATCCTTCGCTCCGCTCAGGATGACAAACCTGGTTTGAAGACACATCCTAGCTAGCATGCTATTGGAGGGTACGCGTTCCTGCGGGCCTCGGCTCGCGGGGACACGAGCCCTTCAGTTCTGACCCAATGCCAGTGCAAAATTCCAAGCTTTCAACGCCCGCCGCCATGGGATTCCGGATGCCGGCCGAATGGGAACCCCAAGCTGCCGTGTGGCTCTCGTGGCCGCACAATCGGCAAACGTGGCCCGGCCAGTTCCGGCCCATCCCGCGCATCTTTGCCGGTTTTGTGGCCCAGATCAGCCGGTTTGAGTCGGTGCGCATCAACTGTGCGGCTCCGTTGCAAGCGCGCGCCCGGCGCCTTTGCGCGCAGGCCGGGGCTGATCTGAACCGGGTGACTTTCTACAACCATCCCACCAATGATGCCTGGTGCCGCGACCACGGGCCGATCTTTGTCCGGCAGGTCACGTCAGGTGAAGTGGCGGTGACGGACTGGGTGCACAACGCCTGGGGCGGCAAGTATCCGCCCTACAATCTGGACAACCGGATTCCCCCGAGCATCGCCCGGGTGCTGAAAATGCGGCGGTTTGAGAACCTGATGGTGCTCGAGGGCGGTTCGATCGAGGTGAATGGCTGCGGCTCCCTGCTGACCAGTGAGCAGTGCCTCCTTAACCCCAACCGCAATCCGCACCTGTCCCGTGCGCAAATCGAGCAGAACCTGCGGGATTTTCTGGGGATTGCGCAGGTGTTGTGGGTGGGGGAGGGTATTGTCGGTGACGACACGGACGGGCATATCGACGACATGACGCGCTTTTATGCGCCGGATGGCTTCGTCACGGTCATGGAATCGAACCGGCGCGATCCGAACCACAAAATCCTGGCGGAAAATCTTGAGCGATTGAAGGGCATGCGGACGCCGCAGGGCAAGCGATTCAAGATCGTGACCCTCCCGATGCCCAAGCCTTTCGGCTTTCGCGGCCAGCAAGTGCCGGCGAGCTACGCAAATTTTCTGATCATCAACGGCGCCGTGCTGGTGCCGCAGTTCCGGCAGAAACGGCGTGATGCGGAGGCTTGTGCAATCCTTGGCCAGTGCTTCAAGCAGCGGGAGATTATCCCGATTGACTGCTATCACCTCATCTGGGGTCTCGGCACCCTGCATTGTCTCTCACAGCAACAACCGGCCTGACTCCAGCTATCCATTCATGAAAATCATTTACCTGCTCCTCCTGGGGGCGTTGCTCGGTGGCTGCGAATCAATGTCGTCTCGGGTATCGGAACGATTCACCAAGGTCCAACCCCACGCCCGGGTGTATCCGGCCGCACAGCGCCAGGTTTACCTGGCGGCCCAGCAGGCGGTGAAAAGGACCGGGCTGATGCCAGGCCGTTCCTCGGTCGCCAATTGGTCTATCACGGGATACGCGCCGATCCGGTCTGGGGATATCACCCGTGATGCCCGGCAGACGACCATTGAGATCCGCTTGTACGAAACCGAGGAATTGGAAACTCGGGTGGAAGTTTTGGTCTGGGAGCATACCGAAGGTAGTTTTCCGGGCGGAGTGAGCGAGCAGGCCATGGGCGAGCACAGCCTTTATGATGGATATTTCGATGCCTTGCAGCAGGTTCTGGTTGAGAGTGGCGCGGTCAAGCCCGTCGCGAAACCCTGATTTTTCGCTTGCCGGGCATGGGGGGATAGGGGACGTTCGACCCCTTTCGCGGCGTTCTTAGGTCAAGCCGGTGCAGCCGCGGCACTCCCACCGGCTTGTTCAGACAGTCCAACCCTCAACCAATCAGGATCCGCAAGGATCCAAGCCGGAAGGCGGGCGCTTTGGAGTAAGTGCATGCCATTCCGACCACAGTCATCATGAGTTCGTTAATGCAAGACCTGCTCGCCCAGAGCTCCTTCGACAAGCTGAAGGAAGGCTCCATCGTATCGGGCGTTATCACTGAAATCCGCGCCAATGAAGTCGTCGTCGACATCGGCGGCAAAGCTGAAGGCGTCATCTCCGCCAATGAATTCGCCGATCTCGGCGAATTGCAAATCGGCTCCGCCATCGAGGTTATCCTCGAGAAACTCGAGGACAAGGAGGGTAACCCCATCCTGTCCTACGAACAGGCGCAGCAGAAAAAGAATTGGGAGAACATTCTCCAGAAGTGCCAGGAGGGCGCCATCGTCCCCGGCCGCGTCAAGGCCAAGGTCAAGGGCGGCCTGATCGTTTCGATCGGCGTCGATTCCTTCCTCCCGGCCTCGCACATCGACATCCAGCCGCCAAAGAACCTCGACCAGTACGTCGGCCAGACCTACGACTTCAAGGTTCTCAAGATCAACCACGAGCGGCAGAACATCGTGCTCTCCCGCCGCGAACTCATCGAGGAACAGCGCATCAACAAGCGCCGCGACCTGCTCGAGAAACTGCAGCCCGGCCAGGTCCGCAAGGGCGTCGTCAAGAACATCACCGATTTCGGTGCGTTCATCGACCTCGACGGCATGGACGGCCTGCTGCACATCACCGACATGAGCTGGGGCCGCATCGGCCACCCGTCCGAGATGCTGAAGCAGGGCGAGGAGATCGAGGTGATGATCATCGACATCAACCGCGAGAAAGAGCGCGTTTCCCTGGGTCTCAAGCAGACCAAGAACAATCCGTGGAACAACATCGACCAGAAGTTCCCGGTCGGTTCCAAGATCCACGGCAAGGTCGTCAATCTCGTCCCCTACGGCGCGTTCATCGAACTCGAGCCCGGCGTCGAGGGTCTCGTGCACATCACCGAAATGTCCTGGACCAAGCGCATCAGCAAACCCTCCGAACTGCTCAAGGTCGGCCAGGAATTGGATGCGGTGGTGCTCGGCATCCAGAAGGACGAGCAGAAGATCTCGCTCGGCCTGCGCCAGCTCGAGGCCAACCCGTGGGACATGGTGCGGCACAACTACCCGGTGGGCGCTCGCGTCCGCGGCAAGGTGCGCAACATGACCACCTACGGCGCCTTCGTCGAACTCGAGGAAGGCATCGACGGCATGGTGCATGTCTCTGACATGTCCTGGACCCGCAAGATCAACCACCCGTCCGAAATGCTCAAGAAGGGCGACGAAGTGGACGCCATCGTCCTCGACGTCGATCCGAACCAGCAGCGCATCAGCCTCGGCATGAAGCAGCTCGCGACGGATCCTTGGACCGACATCGACAGCTTCTTCCGCATCGGTGACATCGTCCCGGGTGTGATCTCCAAGATCACCACCTTTGGCGCCTTCATCGAGCTGAAGGACGGCATCGATGGCCTCGTGCACATCAGCCAGATCCAGGAAGATCGCGTCGACAAGGTGAAGGACGTGCTCAAGCCCGGCCAGGAAGTCCAGGCTCGCGTCATCAAGATTGACCGCGAACAGCGCCGCATCGGCCTGAGCATCAAGGCCGCGAACTACTCGGCCGAGCAGCTCGCCGCCGAGACCGCGACCTACGACCAGTTCGCCAAGAACACCGGTGCCTCCGACATGACCAACCTCGGCGATATCTTCGACGAGGCGTCCAAGAAGGAATAAGCCCGGTCGCGCTTCCGGCGCACTCACTTCAAGGGCGTCCCGCTTGACCGCGGGGCGCCTTTTTTATTGGAGAGAATACTGGAGGGCCGATCCCCTGATCGGTCGCGGCCTGGCTGAAGCCGGGCCTTTCATTTCGGCATGTGGCCAATCTAAAGGCGCCCGCTTTGCGGCGGGCGCCTCGGGTTCAAGCTAGGCTAGAAATTACGAGGTCGCGGCAACGGGCCTGCCTTCCATCGCTTTAGCGACGCTGGGCTGCTTGGCGATGAACTCCCGGATGACGTCCGCGCGCTCATCCGCCAAGGTCTCCTGTTCCACTTCATCGGCGGTCCGCTGCTTGTTGTGGCTCTGCATTTGCTTTCGCAGATGACCCAAGGCGAGGTATTCGAGTTGCCGGATGCGTTCGCGGGTAACCTTGAATTTCTTGCCGACCTCCTCGAGGGTGAGTTCCTTTTCGCCATCGAGACCGAAGCGAAACTTGATGATGCTGGCCTCCCGGGGATCGAGTGAATTGACCATGGCGGTGAGATCCTCGCGGAGATTTTTGTCGCCCAGCCCCTGGTCGGGACTGACCGCCATCTCATCACCGACGAGATCACCCAGCGTGGCGGAATCATTATCCTCGCCCACCGGCGCATCAAGGGAAGCGGGGCGGACGCTGACGGTCTTGAGCAGGGCCACCTTGGCGGTCGGGATCTGCAACTCGGCGGCGATTTCCTCGTTTTCCGGCTCGCGCCCGAGTTCGTCCGTGAGTTTGGCGATCATTTTCCGCATGCGGGAGATCTTGTCGACCAGGTGGACAGGCAGGCGGATGGTCTTGGACTGGTTGGCCAGGGCGCGCTTCATGCACTGCTTGATCCACCACGCGGCGTAGGTGGAGAGCTTGCCGCCTTTGGCGGGGTCGAAGCGTTCGACGGCCTTGATCAGGCCGAGATTGCCCTCACTGATGAGGTCCATGAGCGGCAAGCCCATCTGATGATAGTCGTACGCAATTTTGACCACCAGGCGCAGATTGGCCCGAATCATGTGATCCCGGGCAGCCCGATCACCCCGTTTGATCCGGGCGGCGAGTTTGATCTCTTCCTCCACGGTGAGCAACGGGGTCTGTCTGATCTCGTTGATGTAAAGCTGCAGATTTGAACGTTCGTCCCGCCGGTCAACCGGCGCGGCCTGGTCGAAATTTGAAACGTCACGCTCGGTCTTGATCTCGGGCCGGAGGGAGAGGCCTACTTCGGGCGAGGGAATCAGGACCGGGGTTGATGCACGATCCGCCGGGAGGACAACTGCTGCCGAAGCTGAACGGAGGGTCTTTTTACGGTGTGGCATGATTTTATGGTTGGAAACGATGAGACAGACTGGGCACGAAGCCCTCTACCTTGCATATATGATGCCGAATCTGGGGGTGAAATTCCCCAATCCGCTATCTGACCCCTATTACGTGGCTAGGTGCCGCCTGGATGCCTCAGGGGGCGAGCATTTCGGCCAGCCTAATGGCTTTGAACAGCGCCGATGCCTTGTTGATCGTCTCTTGGTATTCAGCTGCCGGGATCGAATCAGCCACGATTCCAGCCCCGGCCTGGATATGCACAAAATTATCTTTAATCAATGCTGTGCGGAGGGTTATGCATGAATCAAGATTACCGTTATAGCTAAAGTAGCCGAGGGCTCCAGCATAGCTGCCACGCTGGGTGGCTTCGTTGGAGGCAATGAGCTGCATGGCACGAATTTTCGGCGCACCGCTGACGGTGCCGGCCGGAAAAGTGGCCCGCATCAGGTCGAAGGCGGATCGTTCTGGCGCAAGTTGTCCCTCTACCTGTGACACGATGTGCATGACATGCGAGTAGCGCTCAATGGTCATGAACTCGGGAACGTTGATGGAGCCGAAGGAGCAAACTCGACCGATATCATTGCGGGCGAGGTCGACCAGCATCAGGTGCTCGGCGCGTTCCTTGGTGTCGGCCAGCAGTTCTTTTTCCAAAGCGACATCCTCGGCGGCAGTTGCGCCCCGCGGGCGGGTGCCGGCGATCGGGCGAATCTCCACCCGGCGGCCGGTCAGCCGTACGTGGACTTCCGGGGATGCCCCCACCAGGGCGAAATCCTCCGCTTCCAGCAAAAACATATAAGGCGACGGATTTACGGTGCGCAGGGCCCGATAGAGATCGAGCGGGCTGCGGGTAAATTCCTGGGAAAACCGCTGGGAAAGCACGATCTGGAAAATGTCGCCGGAGCGAATGAACTCCTTGGATGCATCGACCATCGTTTCGAAGGCCGCCCTCGTGAAGTTGCCGGCGGGCACCTGCACGGAGCCGGGTTCTCCCAGGGAGGCGGATTGCAGGGGCGTGGGTTGGGCCAACGCCTGCTGCATGCGGGTCAATTCCCGGCAGGCGGAGTCGTACGCCTCGTTGGCGTTTGTCCCAATGTGGGCGTTGACGATGAGCCGCATGGTCTGATGTGCCCGATCAAACGCCAGGACGGAGTCACACAGCATGAACCACATCATGGGGACGCCCAACTCATCCCGGGCGGCCAGAGGGACGGAGGCCTCGATGCTCTGGATGAACTCGTAGCCGAGGTAGCCGACGGCGCCACCGGTAAATGGCGGCATACCCGGCACCGTCACCGGCCGGTATTGGGCCATCTCCTGCTGCAGGGCAATGAGCGGATCTGGGTCCCCGGGGGCTGCCCGAAAGAATTTGCGGGGATTGCAGCCAATGAAGCTGTACCGGGAAACATTTTCCCCGCCCTCAACTGACTCCAGCAGGAAGGCCGGTCCGGTGCCACGCAGTTTGGCATAAGCCGAGACCGGCGTCTCCAAATCAGCCAGCAGGTCGGCCCGGACGGGAATGACATTGCCCTGCTGGCTAAGGTGCAGGAACTCTTCGCGCGAAGGGAATACTTGCATCGCTTACTCGACGGTCACCGACTTGGCGAGATTGCGCGGCTTGTCCACGTCGCGCTTCAATTCCACCGCCATGTAATAGCTGAGCAACTGCACCGGCACGGTGGCGATGATGGGGAGCACGGCCTCGTGGCATTCCGGAATGCGGATGACATCGTCGGCCAGGCCGTCCGGCAGGTCGCACTGCTCGCTCGCGATGGCAATGATCTTGCCCTTGCGCGCCTTGATTTCCTGCATCGAGGAGACGACCTTGGTGAACATTTCACCGGAAGGGACGAAGAAGACCGAGGGGCACTGCTCGCTGATCAGGGCGATCGGGCCGTGTTTCATCTCCGCCGCCGGATAGCCCTCGGCATGGATGTAGGAGATTTCCTTGAGCTTGAGGGCCCCTTCCAGAGCCACGGGGAAGAGCGAGAGTCGGCCGAGGAACAGGAAGTCGTGATAGTGGGCATACCGCTTGGCGATTTCCTTGATGGCGGGCGCCAGCAGCAGGGTCTTGCGCACGAGATCGGGCGTGCCCTTCAGGGCCTGGACGAATTCCACGCCATCGCTGAAGCTCATGTCGCGCATGCGGGCGAGATACAGGGCGAGCAGGGCGCTGATCAGCAATTGCGAGGTGAAGGCCTTCGTCGAGGCCACCCCGATCTCCGGCCCGACGTGCTGATAGATGCCGCCATCGGCTTCCCGCCCGATGGAGGAGCCGACCACGTTATTGATCGCGAGCACCTTGTAGCCCTTGCGCTTGGCCTCCCGCATGGCCGCCAGCGTGTCGATGGTTTCGCCGGACTGGCTGATGAAGAAGAATAATTTGCTGTTGGCCAGCGGCTGGTTGCGGTAGCGAAATTCGGAGGCGTAATCGACGTCGACCGGCACGCGGGCAAACCGCTCGATGAGGTGCTCGGCGATCAGGCAGGCATGCCACGCGCTGCCGCACGCCAGGAAATGAAAGCGCTCGATCTGCCGGAATTCCGATGCGGTGGTGTTCAGGCCGCCGAACTGGGCCGTGCTGCCGTCCTCCGAGAAGCGTCCGCGCATGGCGTTCTCCAGCGCAGTCGGCTGCTCGAAGATTTCCTTCTCCATGAAATGCGCATAGCCATTGAGCTCCGCATCCTCGATTTTCCAGTTGATGGTGTCGATGACCGGGGAAATGTCCTCGGCATCCAGCGTGGAAATCGAAAAGTCCTTGGCGGTGATGTGCACCATCTCGCCGTCCTTGAGATAGACGACGTTCTGGGTCCGGCTGATAATGGCCGAGACGTCGCTGGCCAGCATGTATTCCCCGTCGCCGACGCCGAGAATCAGCGGGGAGCCCTTGCGGGCAGCGACGATTTCCGCCGGGCAATCGGTGCACAACACGGCAATGCCATAGGTGCCATCGATATGGCGCAGGGTTTTGCGCACCGACTCAAGGAAACGGCTGCCCTCGGCGACCGCCGGCTCCTTCTCGTAATGATAGGCCAGGAGGTTGCAGAGCACCTCGGTGTCGGTTTCCGACTTGAAAGTGTAACCCTTGGTCAGGAGGAATTTTTTGATGTTGGCGTAGTTCTCGATCACGCCGTTGTGAATCAGCGCGATCTTGCCGTCGCTGCTGACATGCGGGTGGGCGTTGGCGTCGGTGACCCCGCCGTGGGTGGCCCAGCGGGTATGGCCGATCCCGGTGGTCCCGGTGATCTTTTGCGCCGAGGTGCTCTTCATCAGGCCGTCGACCCGGCCGGCCTTTTTGGCGACTTCGAACCGACCGCCGTGGAGAATGGCGACGCCGGCGGAGTCATAGCCCCGGTATTCCAGGCGCTTCAGCCCCTCGAGAATGATGGCTGATGCCTTCTGTTTGCCAACGTAGCCAATGATTCCGCACATAGTTGAAGTGGATTTAAGCTGGCGATTTTAGGTAGGGTTCAAATCATACCGCAAGGAATTAGAACATTATCTCTATGGCTGAATCAAAAAAAGTCCTGTCAGTGATCATGGGCGGCGGCCGGGGCACCCGGCTCTTCCCGTTGACCAAGGAACGCTGCAAACCCGCGGTGCCGCTCGCAGGAAAATACCGGCTCGTTGATATTCCCATCAGCAATTGCCTGAATTCCGGCTACAATCGCATCTTTGTCCTGTCCCAGTTTTTGACCGCCTCGCTGCACCGGCACATTCAAAAGAGCTATCAATTTGATCCGTTTGGCGGTGGCTTTATCGACATTCTTTCCGCGGAGCAGACCGAGAAGAGCAATGCCTGGTATGAGGGCACCGCGGATGCGGTTCGGCGCAATCTGGTCCATTTTCACCGCCATGGGCACGAATACATTCTGATCCTCTCGGGCGACCAACTGTATCGGATGGATTTCAGCAAGATTGTGGACCAGCACATTGCCACGCGGGCGGATGTGACGATCGCGGCCATCCCGTTCCCCGTCTCCAAGGTCGAGGGCCTCGGATTGATGCGGGTCAATGACGACCTGACCATCGGGGAATTCGTGGAGAAGCCGAAGGATCCCGCGATCATCGACAGCCTGACCATCAGTGCGGCATTGGAGAAAAAGCTCCAGCCAGCGGCCGAGAAGCGCTGTCTCGCTTCGATGGGCATTTATGTCTTCAGCCGCGAGGTGCTGCGCAGCGCCCTCGACAACAACATGAAGGATTTCGGCAAGGAGGTCATTCCCGCCCTCCTGGGCAAGTCCAAGCTCTGCAGCTACATCTTCGAGGGTTACTGGGAGGATATCGGAACCGTGCGCGCCTTCTTCGAGACCAACCTCGCCCTGGCGCAGCCGCTGCCGCCGTTCAATTTCTTTGATCGGAGCGCCCCCATCTACACCCATCCCCGCTATCTGCCGGCCTCCAAGATCAACCGCTGCAATATCGATCATGTCGTGATCGGTGACGGCTGCCTGGTGACCGATTCAACACTCAAGCATTGCGTCATCAGCATCCGTTCCATTCTCGGCGAGAATTCGAATCTGGAGGATGTCGTGATGATGGGAGCGGACTACTACCAGACGGAGGAGGAAGTGCACGCGGACAAGACCAAGGGACGTCCGTCCATTGGCGTCGGCCGCAATTGCCGGATCCGGCACGCGATTATCGACAAGAATGCCCGCATTGGCGACAACGTCACGCTCTCTCCCGCCGGCAAGGCCGACGGCGACTATGCCCACGATGTCGTGATTCGGGACGGCATTCTCTGCGTCACCAAGGGGGCGATCATCCCCTCAGGCTTTACGCTGTAACTGGGGCCGGCGGGCGTAGGCGACCAGCGCGACGCCCGCGGCGACCAGGAAAACCGAGTAGAAGGTGCCGCGGCTGAGTCCGAGGATAAGCCCGGCGTCCGGTTCCCGGTAGAATTCACCAAGCGCACGGACCAAGGCGTAAAGCAGGAGGAATTCGCCGGAGAGCTGCCCGGGGTGCAGCTTGGTGCATTGGCTCTTCCAGAATCGGACTTGGACATAGCAAAAGAGGAATATGCCCTCCAGGGCCGCTTCGTAGAGTTGCGAGGGATGGCGGGGAAAGGGGCCGCCACCCGTACGCTCAAAAATCACGCCCCAGGGCACGCGAGTAGTCTCGCCCCAGAGTTCCCCGTTGATGAAGTTGGCGATGCGCCCAAAAAAGAGGCCGAGGGGGGCGGTTGAGATGACAACGTCGGAGAGGGCCAACAGGCCCAGGGGACGCTTGCGGGTGTAGACCCACAGGGCAATGGCCACGCCGAGCATGCCGCCGTGACTGGCCATGC
>JBAXWQ010000104.1:0-10454 GCA_037128315.1 Opitutia bacterium
TCGGCCGTGAGCTCAGCCGAACGGGTGCCCGCAGGGCGGGGTGTGTCGGGTCGGACCACTTAACGCCATTGTACTAATCCGTGCTCAGCGCTGCAATCCGTGTCCACTTCTACCGGCGAGGCGATGTCCCGCCATCGCCACCGCAAAGTCTGGCGTGTTTTTGGCAAGAAGTGCCGCGTCTCTGGTGGAGACATGGCCTAAGTTAACCCCGCTCGCTTCCCTGGGTCAGGGAAGCCTCGTTTCCCCGTTTCGCCATGAAAACACGCCGTGAATTTCTTCGGTCCGGTCTCGCCCTCGGGGCCGCGGCCACGCTCGTTCCCTGGCGCCGGCTCGCCGCCGCCGAGCCGGCAGTCCCCGCCGCGGCACCGCGGCCAGTGCTGGTTGCCGTGCGCAATGGCAGCCGCACGGTCATGCTCGACCAAGCCCTCCTGGCCCTCGGGGGCATCAGCCAGTTTGTGCAGCCCGGGCAGACCGTCTGCCTCAAGCCCAACATCGGCTGGGACGCGCCGCCCGAGCGCGGGGCCAATACGCATCCCGAACTGGTCGGTCATCTCATCCGCCTCTGCCTGGCGGCCGGCGCGAAGTCGGTCAGCGTCTTCGACAACACCTGCGACCAGTGGCAGCGGGCCTACGCCAACAGCGGCCTTGAGCAGGCGGCACGCGAGGCCGGGGCGCATGTGGTCAATGGCAAGGACGAGCGTCTCTACCGCGAAGTGGCGATTCCGGGCGGGGTGAAGCTCAAGACCGCCAAGGTGCACTCCCTCGTGCTCGACAGCGATGTGTTCCTGAATGTGCCCGTGCTCAAGCACCACAGCGGCACCGGCATGACCTCCGCGATGAAGAACCTCATGGGTGTGGTCTGGGACCGCCGTTTCTACCACAGCAACAACCTGCACCAGACCATCGCCGACTTCCTGCTGCTGCGGAAGCCGACGTTGAACATCGTCGATGCCTACCACCCGATGGTCCGCAACGGCCCGCGTGGCAAGACGGTCGATGACGTGGTCGAGATGCGCACGCTGCTGGTCTCCGCCGATCCCGTCGCCATCGATGCCGCTGCCGCCAAGCTGCTCGGCCGCGAGCCGGGGGATTTCGCCTACATCAAGCTGGCCCAGGACCTGGGGCACGGCACGATGGATCTGACCCGGGTGGAGGTCCGCCGCTTCAATCTGGCCTGACCGATGCGGCGACGCGGCCTGAAGTTCCTGCGCGTCGCCTTGGCGGTGATGATGTTCGCCGGCCTGACGGCGGCGCTGGTTGATTTTCGCGGGGCGGTGCCGGTCTCGGTCGGTTACTGGCTGGCTTCGGCGCAATTCATTCCGTCGGCCTTGGCGATGTCGGCGGGTGCGGCCTTCGCCCTGGCTTGGATCATCATACTCGTCATCACGCTCGCCGTCGGCCGGGTCTACTGTTCGGTGGTTTGCCCGCTCGGCATATATCAGGACCTCGTCGCGCGCGTGGTCGGCTGGGTTCGGCGCCAGAAAGCACTGTCACCCTTCCGGCCGGAACACACGAAGGTGCGCCAGCTGTTTTTTTGGGGCACGGTGGCCGGCATCGCATTCGGCGGGGCGGGGCTCACGCTAGCGCTGCTCGATCCCTACAGCATTTACGGCCGGATGGCATCGGATCTTTTCCGCCCGGTGGTCACACTGGGCAACAATGCGCTCGTGGGCGTGGCGGGCAGTCTGGGCTGGGAGCAGCTCTATCGCGTCATCCCGCCGTGGGCGGGGCTCGGGGCGCTCGCCCTGCCGGCGGCCATGCTGGCACTGGTGACCGGATTGTCGGCGTGGCGCGGCCGGCTCTATTGCAACACGATCTGCCCGGTCGGGACCTTGCTGGGTTTCGTGTCCGCCCGCAGTGCATTCCGTCTGGCCCTCGACCGGGACGCCTGTCGCAAATGCGGCGACTGCCTGCGCGAGTGCAAGGCCCAGTGTATCGACCTGCGGGCGGGTACGATCGACGCCTCGCGCTGCGTTGGCTGCTACAACTGCATCGACGCCTGCCACGAACTTGGCATCCGCCATCGGTGGAGTTGGGGGCGCCGTGAGTCGGACGTCATGGCGAAAGTGGCGGCTGATCCGTCGCGCCGCGTTTTTCTGGCCGCGACGGTTGCAGCCCTGACGGCGGCCGGCGCCAGGCGGCTGGGCGCTACCGAGCCGGCGGCCCCATCGGCGCCGCGCAACTTCAGTCCCGGGATCTGTCCGCCCGGGGCGGAGAGCGTCGACCAGTTTCTCGATCGCTGCACGGCGTGTCACCTATGCCTGAGCGCCTGCCCGACGCATGTGCTGCAGCCGGCCTTTCTGGAGTACGGCTGGACGGGATTGATGAAGCCCCGCCTTGATTACTCGGCTTCATTTTGCAATTTCGACTGCCGGCGCTGCCTGGAGGTCTGCCCGGACGGGGCGATCTCACCGCTCGGATTGGCCGACAAACAGGTGACGAGGATTGGTCTCGCCCAACTGGACGTGGAGCAATGCATCGTGAAGGCCAAGGGTACGGACTGTGCCGCCTGCTCCGAGCATTGCCCGACCAAGGCGGTGGATACCATTCCTTACGGGGCGAATCTCCGGCTGCCGCAGGTGAACAACGATCTCTGCATCGGCTGCGGGGCCTGCGAGTTTGCCTGCCCGGCGCAGCCGAAGAAGGCGATCATCGTCGCCGGCCAGCGCCAACACGACCGGGCCGAGCGCAAAGTCGAGGGCAAGGCCAAGGATCCGCGGAAGCAGGCTGATTTTCCGTTCTAGTTAGTAGCCTGTATCGGGCGATTTTTCGGATGGGCCACCGAGCCAAGCCGGAGCACAGACACAGAGGTCACAGAGGAATGACAGGGCGAGATATTGGGCTAGGGTATGGGCTCGGTGCACTCCGGGTTGGAACTCGGTGTCCTCTGTGGCAAAATCCCTTCCCGCAGGGCTAGGAGGCCAAACTATGTGGGGTTACTGGATACTAGAGCGGGTTTGCAAAATGACTTGTCCGGTAGCGACAGGCGTCTCGGCCTGTCGGGTTCGAGTGCATCGCCTCAGCAGGCAGGGACGCCTGCTGCTACGTCGCCTTCACACCCGCATGATCTTGGGCGAGTAGTGGACGATCCCCCGGCTCACCTCGCGCAGCTGCGCGGTTGTTGGGACGGAATCCTTGATCCAGTCGAGGTGGGTCTCGACGTAACGGGACCACTCCGGGAGGGTCGTGTACACCACCTGGCCCGTCAGCTCGATGAACTCAAAGCCCTCGTCGCGCACTTCCTTGCGGACCTTGGCGACCGCGGCCTTGGCCGAGTCGGCGAAGAGGAACGCATAAAACATATAGACCTCCTTCGGCACGGCGCCGGAGGTGGTGAATTTCCGGGCGGCCAGGGGGACGGAGTAGATGTGCTCGGTATCCGGGGTTATCGCCGGTGCCGGTGCGGCGGCGATCGGTGCCGGCGGGGAGGCGGGGGTCGGCCGTCCGCGCAAAAAATTGAAAAAGCCCATGAGTCAGAAGTTGGTCCGAGCTAATCTTTGCGAGGAATCTATGGCTTAGGGGTAAGTGATCACGCGGCCGTAAGTAACGAGATTCCCGCTATAGAACACTTCAGTGCTTTTCACCGGTATACCGGGCTTCAAATACGCCAAGGTGCCAAAGGTCCAACTTCCCGGCGGATAAGCGACGGCGGCGGCCAGGCTCTTGGAGGCGTAACCCTTGGCCACAAGGCCCGGGACATTGACCCAGTTGCCGCCATTTTCCGTGAAGTAGTATTCCTTGGCGTCATAGACTTGCCGGAGCGTATTTATGACCATCGTTTCCTGGGCTTTCTTCTTCACGTGAAGCAGGGCAGGAACCGCCAGGGCGCTTAGCAGGCCGACGATGACCACGACGACCATGATCTCGACCAGCGTGAAGCCGTGGGTCTGATGGCTTCGGGCTTTCATGCGGCCTCCTTTTTCATGCTGGAGTGAAAGGCCAGGGGAAAGCCCGTGGCAACGAAAACGACGCGCTGGGGGATAGTCATGATCGGTGGGAGGTTGACGGTGGATACTCCCGGCGGGATCGAGGGTCAAATCCAAGTTTTGGCCGACTAAATCCATGATTTATCAACCGCTTGCTGCTCGTTCGCCCACTGCCATCATGCAAGCCTGACTTCGAATTTCACCGTTAGGGTAGATATTCAAATTCAATTAATGAACAAAGCTTGTCATTCTGAGCAGAGCGAAGAATCCACGGCAACGGTGGCGGCGCCACGCGCGCATCCCTGGATCCTTCGCTGCGCTCAGGATGACAGCTGAATTTGCATACCTAACGAAGCCTGCGCTTACTCATCATGAATCCCCCCATCAAGGTCACTGTCTGGAACGAATTCCGTCACGAAAAATCTAATCCCAAGGTGGCGGCGATCTATCCGCAGGGCATTCACGAGACCATCGCGGGCTTTTTGCGCAAGTCACCGGATCTCGCGGTGCGCACCGCCACCCTCGACGAGCCGGAGCACGGTCTGACTGAGGCGGTTTTGGCCGACACGGACGTCCTGATCTGGTGGGGCCACAAGGCGCACCCGGAGGTGCAGGACGCCATTGTGGCCCGCGTGCAGCAGCGCGTGCTGGAGGGCATGGGCCTGGTCGTGCTGCACTCGGCGCACTACTCGAAAATCTTCAAGGCCCTGATGGGTTCAACCTGCTCCCTGAAATGGCGCGAGGCGAATGACAAGGAGCGGTTATGGAATCTGTGTCCTTCCCATCCCATCGCGCAGGGGCTGGGCGAATATTTTGAGATCCCAGCGGAGGAGATGTACGGCGAGCCGTTTGGGATCCCGACACCGGACGAGCTGATTTTCATCTCATGGTTCAGCGGCGGCGAGGTGTTCCGCAGCGGGGCCACGTGGCAGCGCGGGCATGGCAAGGTGTTCTATTTTCGGCCGGGGCATGAGACGTACCCGACCTATCATCTCCCGCAGGTGCAGCAGGTCATCACCAACAGCGTGCGCTGGGCGCGGGCCACGGTGCGGATGGCAGACGTTTGCCCGAACAGCGCGCCGATCGAGAAATTGCCCAGCGCTTAGCCACGAAGAGGCACGAGAATACACAAAAATGTCTGAGGCAAAATCGGGGCACATATATGTAGCGACAGGCGTCTCTGCCTGTCGGGTTTTTCGCGTCGAAATCTGATCTAGCGACGAGCAATCCCACAGGCGCGGAGGCCTGTGGCTACGCAAACCACGATCCGGAATACCTTACCTGTATGATTAAACCCACCTCCAAAACCGTCCGCGTCGCCATCATCGGCACCGGCCTCATGGCCAAGGCGCACGCTGAAGCCTACCGGGAAATCCGCGGCTGCACGCTGGTCGCCGCGGTGGATGTCGACTTGCCGCGGGCACAGGCCTTTGCGGCCACGCATGGCATCACGGCGGCCTACGGCAGCGTCGCCGCCATGCTGAGGCAGGCGGACTGCGATGCGGTGTCGATCGTCGCGCCGGATGCCCTGCACGCGCCGCTGGCGCTGCAATGCCTGCGGGCCGGCAAGCACGTGCTGTGCGAAAAGCCGCTGGCGCTCAATTACGCCGAGGCCCGCCGGATGGAGGCGGCCGCCAGGAAGGCCGGGGTCGTGCACCTCGTGAATTTTTCCTACCGCAACTGGTCATGCGTGCATGCCGTCGCGGAGTTGATCCGCTCCGGCCGGCTTGGCGACCTCCGGCATGTCGAGGCCAGCTACCTGCAGTCCTGGCTGCTGCAGTCGCAATGGGGCGACTGGCGGACGACGCCCGCCTTTCTGTGGCGACTGTCCAAGCGCCACGGCAGCAAGGGCGTGCTCGGTGACATCGGCGTGCACATCGTGGATTTCACGACGTATCCCGCCGGTCCGATCAAGAAAGTCTTCGCCCAATTGAAGGTGTTCCCCAAAGCCAGGGGCGACCGCATCGGGCCGTACCATTTTGACGCGAACGACTCGGCCGTACTGAACGTGGAGTTTGCCAACGGCGCAATCGGCACCATTCACTGCACGCGCTGGGCTGGCGGACACGTCAATCATCTCAGCCTGAAAATCTCCGGGACGCTTGGCACGGTGGACATTGATTCCGAGCGGTCGACCACGGCATACCGGATCTGCGCGGGCAAGGACCTGGCGAAGTCGGTGTGGCGTGAGGTGAAGGTGAAACCGGTGCCCGAGATGTATCAGCGCTTCATCACCGCCATCCGGAATGGGCGGGCGGACCAGCCCGATTTCGCCCGCGGCGCCGAGGTGCAGCAGGTCCTCGACGCCTGCTTCAAGTCCGACGCGCTGGGCCGGCCGGTGAAAGTGTGAGGGGCGAAACATCGCTGTAGGAGGGGCTTTATGCCCCGATGCGTACGCGGTGTAATGTTCGCCTATCCAAATCGCGGCATTCCGCCGTCGCCAAGGCTATGGCGGACAAGAAAGCCGCTCCTACAGCACTAGGAGGTGCATTCAAATGGTAGGGCGGCGAGTCCCTTCGCCGCCGCGGCGCGCTCGGAGAGCGCGCCCTACCAGCGCTAGCGCGCAAACATGTGAGCCGGTTACAATCGGATAATGGGTTTGAATACACTCCCTAGAGCAGGTCTCACCGCTCGATCCCGACCGGATAAAGCAGATACCGGTCGTCGTAGAACTTGCTCCGCTCGTAGAACCATTGGAGCCGGGCCGTCGGGTCGGCCGCGAACTTTGCATCGGCGGCGAGCTTGGCCTCGAACTCGGCTTTCAGCTGGGGATTCTCCGCCAGCATCTTTTCAGCCATGGGGGCGACGACGTAACCTTCGATGTATTCGGTGCGCTGGAGCAACTCGTTGAAGAAGCCCCAGGCAAAAAGCGAATCCCGGCTGGTCGGCTCCAGCATGACCACGGCCAGATCGCCAAGCGGCTGGTCCGTGGAAATATGGACAGAGCCGGCGGGAAAGGTCTCGGTATGGGCCTCGCCCTTCACCTCGGTGGTCAGGTTGTAATGGCTCTCGAACGGCTCGGTGGCGGCCTGCACATTCGTCAGGCGATACAATTCGACGCCAACGGTGCGGGCTGCGGGCAGCGTCTCCATTTGGATGCCATGAAGCTTCAGGCGGGCGATCACGTCGGGCTTGGTGACGGGCACGTAGTAGCCCTTGGGCCGATTCAGCAAGACGCCAGGCTTATCGCCCACCACGGGCAGGTCTTTGAATAGTTTCGGGGTGCCGAGCCAGCGGACTTCCTTCACCCCGGAGGCCGGCGAGACATAATCGGTGTAGTCGATGCCAAGAAAATCGGCCTTTTTCGCTTCGCCGGGAAGGTCGCGCTTGTCGCCCCAATTCATGGGGATGGTGGCCGGCCGCGCGGCGGCATCGGCGGCGATGGCGGCCTGCAACTCGACGGCGTGCGACCCGACCACCTGGAGGGCGGCCTCCAGCAGGATGTACGTCCCGAGCACGCGCTGCGGGTAGGGTTTGAGGGAATGATTTTCGACAAGGATGGCGGGAAGGTGGCGCAGATCCCCGTAGTTGGCCGAGAAGCGTGGGTCGCCATGGCCGCTGGCCGAGATCCCTTCGGTCAGGTCACGGTTGTTGACGCCGAAGATCAGGCTGCCCGGGATGTGGCCGTGGGCCTTCAGGGCGCCGTCGACTGCCGGGCGCAGGGTCTGGTCGAGCCAGGCCCCACTCTGCGGCGACCAGGCGAAACTGCCATGGTCGCCGCCGAAACCGTAGGTGATGTCGTATTGGTAATCGATCCCGTCGGTGACGTGCAGGTCAAGGTAGAGGGAAGGAGTGGCCGTGATCAGCAGGGCGAGCATCGCGCGCATTTCGGGGGCGTCCGCTTTCACGTAGTCGCGGTTCAGGTTCAGATTCTGCGCCGTGGTCCGCCAGCCCTGGTGGACTGGGCCGCGCTGGTTGGGCCGGTTCCACTCCGAGATGCGCTCATGGCCGTCGGCATTGAAGATGGGGACGAAGAGAAAATTGGCTCGGTCGAGCAGCGCGGCCTTGCCGCCGACGGCAATGTCGCGGAGCAGCATCAGGCCGGCATCCTTGCCGTCGATTTCGCCGGCGTGGATGCCGGCCTGTGCGAGCAGGGTCGGCCGGCCATTGGCTGCGAGGGCGGCGGGAGAGCCGGCGCCCTCGCGGCTGGCGATCACCACATAAAGAGCACGGCCCTGGGCGGAGCGGCCGAATTCGTGGAGCTTCAGCAACGGCGACGCGGCGACCAGTTTCTGCAGATAGGCGACGGTGTCGGTGTAGTTGGGCGTATCGAGCAACCCCATTTTCTCGGCTGGGGTGATCCACGGGTTGTCCGCCTTGGCCATCAGGGCTTCACTGGCGCCATGCCAGGGCGGGGCAGGGGGGAGGAAGTCGGATGGGGAGGCGGCGAGGAGCCAAGAGCCAGAAGTCAGGAGCAAAACCAAGGGCAGGGAGATGCGGCGCATGCGGGCAGGAAAGGGTCGGAGGCTGAAAACACGAACGCAAACTTGCGGACTTTCCTTTGGGCGCAGTCACGGCTAATCAGGATGCCGCCATGCCTCCGTCGCCCTGCCGTATTCTCGGCTGTAGCCGCGAGTGCCAGTGAGTGGACGGGCCATCTACTCGCTGGCGCTCATAGCTACATTCACTTTTCCGGTTCCAGTACAAATTGTGCTACTCAAGAATCAGTGGCGTGAGGTTGGGCAAGAAAAAGGGCCGCCAAAAGGCGGCCCGGGTGCAGGAATGTTTGCTTAGCGCTCAGTTCGTGATGTCGAACGTGGTGCTGTGGTCGCGGATCGGCAGGTAGACCTTGTACCATTCCTTTTGGGCGGCGCTGTCGGTGTAGCCCTTGAACGCGTCGGCGTCGGCGAACTCCATGACGATCGCGTGGGTGCGCTCGCCCTGGGCCTTGACCGTCTTGGTCCACACATGGGTGATGCCCTTGTATTGGGCGGGCAGCGCCTGGACGCCGGCGAGGGCGGCCTGGATCTGCTCGGGGGTGGTGCCGGCTTTCCAGGTGACAGTGACGACGTGGACGATGGACTTCGGCGCCGTGTCGGCGGCGAAAGTGGAGCTGGCGCCCAGCAGGCCGGCAGTGATCAGGAGGGAGAGGAGGAGTTTTTTCATGGGGAGGGGAGTTTGAGTCGAAGGGCGCGTGACCTGAATGGTCACGAACCGGCGTTCATTCTAGCGCCGCAGTTCACGAGGCCGTCAACGACGGAGTGCGGGACTCGCGGGAATATTGTCCTAGGATGGAACATTGGCCCATCCTCGGACTCGTAACAGGATTGTAACTCCCATTCCGGGCCGAGACATATTTCGACAATGGCTGTCAGCTGGACAAGATGAATGGGTCGGATCATCCCTTCACCCTGCAACTATGAATACATCCCTCCGTTTCGCGTCCGTGCTGGCCCTCGGGCTCGCCCTCATGATCAATCCGGCTCTGGCCTACGCCAGGGGGGATGCCGACACCCAGCGGGCTGAGACCCGCCAGATGCGCGATGCCGTCCTCGCCGAACTCTACCAACTGCACCCCGAGGCCAAGGCCAAGATCAAGCAGGCCGCGGGCTATGCGGTGTTTTCCAATGTCGGCATCAACGTGGTGTTCGCCAGCTTCGCCGGCGGCACGGGCATCGTGGTCAAGCACGGCGTATTCAAGAACACCGAGACGTTCATGCGGATGGGCTCGGCGGGCCTCGGTCTGGGCCTCGGGATCAAGGATTTTCGCGGCGTCTTCATCTTCACTGACGCGGCCAAGCTCGACACCTTTGTGGCGCAGGGCTGGGACTTCAGCGGCCAGGCGGACGCGGCGGCCAAATCCGACGACAAGGGCGGGGCGGTGACCGGAGCCGCCACCGTGATCCCCGGGGTTGAGATCTACCAGATCACCAAGACCGGACTCGCGCTGCAGGCGACGCTGCAAGGCACGAAGTATTGGAAGAACAAGGATCTCAACTGAGTAGCGCAATGAGCGCGCGCGGAGGTCGCGCTCCACCTGGCCCACCCGGCCAGGCGCCGCTACCGCACCAGCTGCGACACGAATTGGTGCACCGGCATCGCCTCGAGGCGGGTCAGGTCGGTGAAAAGTGACATGATTTTGACCGCCTGGTCCGGGCCGAAGTGTGCCGAGAAGGCGGCGCGGGCTTTTTGCTGGAGGACGGGGATGCCTTCGGCGCGGCGGCGGCGGTGGCCGATGGGATATTCGACCGCCACTTTTTCCGACTTCGTGCCGTCCTTGAAGAACGCCTGCACGGCGTTGGCGATGGAGCGCTTGTCCGGATCGAGGTAATCGCGGGAGTACTGCTTGTCTTCGGTGACGGTCATCTTGGCGCGGAGGGCGTCGATGCGGGGATCGGCGGCGATCTTGTCCTCGTAGTGGTCGGCGGTCAGCGCGCCAAAGATCAGGCCGATGGCGGTCATGTATTGGAGGCAGTGGTCGCGGTCGGCGGGATTATGCAGCGGCCCGGCTTTGTCGATAATGCGGATGGCTGATTCGTGCGTGGTCAGTTCGATGCGCTCGATCTGGTCGAGACGGTTCTGCAGGAG
>JBAXWQ010000105.1:0-10439 GCA_037128315.1 Opitutia bacterium
TCCATGATAACTGGTGAAATTTGGTGCCAGGGGCGAGGATTGAACTCGCGACCAACCCCGACTTGTCGGGGCTGCTCTGCAATCCATGATAACTGGTGAAATTTGGTGCCAGGGGCGAGGATTGAACTCGCGACCAAAGGCTTATGAGTCCTCTGCTCTACCACTGAGCTACCCTGGCGGGGGTTCCCGGACGAGGATGCTTCGTGGCGACCAACCCCGACGGAGTCGGGGCTGCTCTACCACTGAGCTACCCTGGCGAAAGGGAGGCGTTAGAAGTCACATTTTTTGACGGAAATCCACAAGATTTTTCTAGAGGTCGCCCGGACCCAGCCAACGGAACGAGAGGATGATGAATTTTCGCCCCAACCCGTTGGGCGCCAAGCCGGGAGTGCGCTGCACGATTGCCTCACAAAACGCCACCGCCTCGGTTTTGGTGGCATCGGCGGGATTGAGGGCCTCGCCATACGCCCGCAGGCGAAAGGTATCGGAACGGACGGTCAGCAACGGACTGATGGCATCCATGATCTGTTGATGGGTCGGCAAACCTGTTGGCGGGAAATAGCTGGCAAGATATGTCCCGAGGTCATTGACCGTCCGGAAGGGACCGTTGGCCGCTTTCCCCAAGGTTGTGGCCGCAAGGCCATTGGCCAGCGCGTTACCCTGGGCCGCAAGCGTCGCCGCCGGCAAAGTGACCGAGCCAGGCACAGTATTGTATGTCTCCAGCAAACTGCGCCACACCACGGTCGAGGTGGTGTTGAAATTGATATTGCCCGCCCAATATTGGCCACCGCCCACGGTTTGAGCCGTGAGCGTGACATGGTGAAAATTGTCCTGCAGGACCGATGGCGTAAGCGCGGGGCCCGGGTGAGGCAGCAGACTCAGCTGCGTGTACGACAGCACCCCGGGCAACTTGCTGGCGTACGCATGCAGGGCCGCCGCTAGCTTGCCCGCCGCGGACGTCGGTGCCGTGCTCGAGAGTTGCGGCCTGACGCCGGCCAGGCTGAGTTGGTCCGCGGCGGCGTACGCACTGATCTTCAATCCTTCGTCGAGGACAAGATAGGCGTAGCTGCCCACCGGTGTCGCGATCCCGGGAGCCGCGATCGTGGTCGTCACTGCGATGGGGATTTTTCCGGCCACGACGTGTTCGGAATTTGCCGCGGCGGCACCCACGGTGTTGCTGCCGATCAATTCGACGGTCGCCAGGCCGGGTTGCACGGCAGCGGGACCCGTGGCCTGGGCGCCGGATACCAGCCACCCCAGAAAGGCGCCACTGCTTTCCTCCCACACCCCGCACCAGTGCCGCGTGCTGCTGGCGGCTTGGGCCGTGATCCCGGTGATGCCGGCCATCGCCGTCAGGCGGGCGTCCTCCCCGGCCAGGCGCTGCAGCTCACTCCAGCCCACCCGCAAACCCAGCAAGGCATTCTGCCGGGCCTGTGCTTGATGAACCGAAATGGCGGCGATCCGCGCATTAACCTTGGCCAGGGCACTGAGGCTCAGCACCACCAGCACCAACAAGGACAGCAGCGAGAGCGTGAGAAGCAGGGCGAAGCCGACATTGGGAAAAGCCGCCATCCCTTTGGGCGGGGCCGACCGGTTGAGGCTTCCGCTGACGAGCACGCGACGAATCGTCATGGCGCACCCCGCTGCACTTCCACCCGCCGGGTATAAACTCGCGAGTACGTTTCGACGACCGCCCACCACCACTCTGCGTCAGTCGCACAGTCAGGCGGTCGGACCAGCACACCGCGGCTACTTTCCATTTCCGCCAACAACGTGGCCCCTTGTTCGGTCAGTATTCTCACCATCACATCCACCACCTCAGGGAAGCGATTCGCCTCCGCGGCGGTACCGGGGTCGCGGGCGGCATGGCTGGTATCGCTTTCATCGGCGGGAAAGAGGCGGCGCAACCCGCCGGGGCCCGACTGGCGCGCATAAAGCCAGACGCCGAAGTCGACGACGTTGGTCGCCAAGGCGTCGGTGTTGCTGGGATTGGTGAGCGTGGCACCCGCGCGCGCCACCGCCGGTGCCACGGTCGTGCTGCCATAGCCCGCCGCGGTGACATCGTTGCCGAGGGCAAAGGAGTTGGGCTGGCTCACCGCCGACCGGTAGAAAGTGTAGCGCACCGCGGCCGGCGTGGACGCAATGATGGCCCCACTGAGGGGCCGGCGCACGACCTGATACGACACGGCAACCGGCAGGCTGCCCACCGTTTCCAAATTCGTGGTGACAAGGCGCAGCCACGCCCCGGCAAGACCAAATCGCGCGTCGCCGATCACGGGCACCGCACCATCCGGTGCGGTCGGCAGCAGCCGCAGGCTCTCGTTCGTGCCGGGCTTCATGAGGACCGGCGACCTTAGCCAGCCATGCGCCGTGAGGCTGGCCGGGTTGGTGATCACATCCACCGCCAGCCAAGTGCCGCCATCCGGCCGAAAGATGGCGGCCTGTAGATCGCATTCCAGCTGATCCAGCACCAGCTTCGCCTGCGCCGCGGTGGAAAAATCGTCCTGCGTCCGCTGCCAGAGAACAAGCGAGCTTCGGACCACGGAGATCATCATTCCGGCGAGCAGCAGGGTGATCGTGAGGGCGACGAGCAGTTCAAGTAGGGTGAAGGCTGAAGATCCGCGCCAGCGAGCGAACCGGTGACGCGGGCGTCGGTGTGAGTCGCGAATCGTCACGCTGACCCCGCAACATAACCGCGCATGGGTCTCGGGGCGTCTCATCGGCACAGCGCCAGATTGAATGATATCTGCTCCCGATCCCGCGGGACGGTGGGCGTGGTGGCACCCGGCAACTGGTACGGCCAAGACACGCGGACATGGAGGGCAAGCAAGTTGCCCCCCGCGACGTAGGCCAGCGGGCCGGCCGGAAATCTCCAGACCTCGATCAGGAAATACTGCTCCCTGGCCGGTATGCGGTCGGCGCCGGCGGGAGGCAGATAGTCCACCGTCTGCACGCGAGACGCTTTCCGGTCGGAGAGGAGGGTCAGCGTGGCAGACGGTGGCGCGGCCAGAGGCCGACTCGGGCCAGCCAGGGCATCGAGGCCGCCCAGACTGACCACCCTTTGCAGCTCGAGGCGAACAGCATCAGGCAGACGCACGGCGGCCAGACTATCGGCGGTGGTGCCGGCCTGACGCACCAAGAATGGCAGGAGGCCAAGCAGGACCGTCATCGTGGTCGCAAAAATCCCGACCGCGATCACCACCTCCAGGAGCGAGAAACCGCCGGGCATGGGACGCGGGGTCTGCATTAGAAACTGGCCCGATCATTGATCAACGCCGGTACGCCGTAGGCACTCAGGGTCAGGCCGCAAACCAGCCCGGGATCATATAATTCCACCGGCGATTCGCCGCCTCCTGCGGCAGCGACGGAACGCCAGCGTCCGACGGTCAGAATGATATCACCTGACTGGGCCGTATAGCCATTGGCGGCCAAAATAATGCTGACCCATTGCTCCGCCCTGCCGGCGTTGATCGCTTCTGTCGCCCGCTGGCTTTCCCGCAGCGCGGTGGAGCGAAGCGCGGCCCCATCCGCCTTGGTCCAGGCGGACGCGGCAGCATCGGCAAACAATCCGGCCGGAATCTGGGTGAAATTGCCCGGCACCACATACACGCCATCGGGCAGAGACAGCTCCGTGACCGTTTGCCAGCCGTCAACCGCTTGCAGCTGCAGCGCCAGACAGCGCAGAAAACGCGGTGGCTGGTTCGGGCTGCTCGCGTCCACTTGGAGCAGAACCCGCGTGGAGGCTCCGCTCGCCAGGGCCTTGACGCGGGCGGTGATCAGGAGATTCGCCAGCATGCCCTGCGCTGAGCGCAGGGCGGTTGATCTTCCCCCGCCGCCG
Organism: Opitutia bacterium; assembly: GCA_037128315.1. Classification (GTDB taxonomy): domain Bacteria; phylum Verrucomicrobiota; class Verrucomicrobiia; order Opitutales; family Opitutaceae; genus Lacunisphaera. The sequence goes on from JBAXWQ010000105.1 coordinate 3,839, forward strand.
ACTTCGCCGGCAAGGGCCAGACAAAGTGCACCGATCAGACCGATGACCACGAGCAATTCGATCAGGGAGAAGGCACTCCGCGCCGCAAGGATAGAACCAGGGGTTGGAGTGCCCCCACCCCGCCGGAACGGATGGGCGAAAGCAAGAACCTGCGGAGAATGAGCCAAACACCCACGACCAAGCGATGGAATCAGCCGGCGTCGCCTATTCATTTCCAGCTGAAGATGAATCCGGGGTTCCGCACTGTCGCCCCGGGCGCGCAGGAGTAGAAAATCACCCCGGCACGAATTCCGGCCGCGGGAAAATCCGCCAAGCCCGGCCGGAGGCCGCCCACGGCAGGCAAGGTGGTGAAATCGCTCCCGGCCATGATGATTCCGTCGAGATTTCGATCCACGAGCACCGCAATCTCCGTTTGATCAAAGGCATCATGCAGCAAATTGGGCGCCGCTGTGGTTTCCGCGGTAAATTCGGCTGAACCAAACGTGTGAAAGGAGACCAATTTCCGATTCTGCCCCTCAGCGGACAGGCTATCGGTGCCACTGATATACAGTGGAAGTGCGGAGCCATCGCGCCGCCGTGCGGCCAGGAGGTCGTGAAACAAGTGCGGCAAGCCCGGATCCGTCGCTTGCCCCGGAGGATTCACGAGGGCGGAGCTGTGCAACGCGGGGTAATAGCCGTATTCACTGCGAAAGGCCTCGATGGCGGCGGCCCATTGGCTGAACTGCACGCGCGTCCTGGCCTTGTTTGCCGACACTCGCGCCGCCGTCAGGCCGGGAAACAACAGGGCGGCGAGAATTCCGATGACCGCAATGACCGTGAGCAGTTCGAGCAGGGTGAAGGCAAAGGCCTTGGCCCGATGGGGGAACGGGCCCAGGCCCGCAGGTAGGGCGGGACCGCTGGGCCCGCCGCGAATACCAGGAAGCACGCCCAGTGGTCGCGCCCTACCCTTATTGAGACTTCCCGATAGAAGTGGCAACTGGGACTGTAAGGGGTAGGGCGAATCCTCCGGATGAGCCGCACGCCCGAACGGCTCATCCGGAGGATTCGCCCTACCAAAGATTCCGTCACTTCGATGCGAAATCCTCAATAAGTCGGGCGGAATTCGGTCGCAATTTTCAATTTCATCAGTGGCTGGCGTAGATGTTGTCCGCATTTGGCGGCGCCGACTGATCGACAAATCCGCCCGCCAGCAACGCGCCGGCATCCAGCCCATCGGGGCCCGTTGAATAAAGCACGTACGAGGCATTGCTCCAGGCGTTCGGCGGAACTTTGTAAACATAACGATAAGGCCGGCCCCATGGATCCACCAGGACCGCGGCCAAGTCAGCAAAGGGATCTAGTGCATTTGCTGTAGTCAGTCGGGCGAGATCGATTTGAACGCGGGCCTCGCTGATCGTGTTGCGGGGGCCCCGCCGGCCGATGAGGGATTGCAGCAACTGCGCCGCATCGTCCGTCTGGGGATAATCACCAAAGGCCCGTTGGTAATTCTCCAGCGCCACCGCAAGGATGGCGAGTTCCGCCCGGGCGCGGGCCGAGCGGCCAGCCTCCACGGCGTGCTTTCCGGCCCCCAGCAAAATGCCACCCAGCAGCGCGATGAGTGCGATTACAGCCAGCAGCTCAAGCAGCGTGAAGGCTGCCTGTCCGGTCTTGGCCCCTGGGGGAGCCAAGTTCATTTAGCCGGCCGGGTTACTCCTCATCGGTCTTCAGCGCGGCGATGACGGAGAAGTCCTCCAGCGTCGTGGTGTCGCCCTTGATCTCGCCACTGGTGGCAAGTTCCTTGAGCAGGCGCCGCATGATTTTCCCGGAACGGGTTTTGGGCAGGCCGGCGGCGAACCGGACCTGGTCCGGTTTCGCGAGGGAGCCGATCTCCTTGCCGACATGGGCGCGAAGATCCTCCTTCAGCTGATCGCTCGCGGTGTGCGTGGACTTGAGCGTCACGAAGACGACGAGGGAGTGCCCCTTGAGTTCGTCCGGCCGACCGACGGCGGCCGCCTCGGCCACCGCGGGATGGGAGACGAGCGCGCTCTCAATCTCCGCCGTGCCGATGCGGTGGCCCGAGACGTTGAGCACATCGTCGATGCGGCCGACGATCCAGAAGTAGCCGTCCTTGTCTTGGCGGGCGCCGTCGCCCGTGAAGTACATGCCGGGTTTGCCCGGAAACTCGCTGAAGTAGGCTTTTTTGAAACGCTCATCGTCGCCCCACAGCGTGCGCAGCATCGACGGCCAAGGGTGCATGATGGCGAGCTTGCCGCCGCTGTTTCGCGGGACTTCGTGGCCTTTCTCGTCCACGACCTTGGGCACAATGCCAAAAAACGGCAGGGTCGCGGAGCCGGGCTTGGTCGGGATCACGCCGGGTATTGGCGAGATCATGATGGCCCCGGTTTCGGTCTGCCACCAGGTATCCACAATTGGGCACTTCTTTTTGCCGACCATCTTGTGGTACCACATCCACGCCTCGGGATTGATGGGCTCACCCACGGAGCCGAGGAGCCGGAGGGAATCAAGCCGGTGGCTGAGCACGTAGTTGTCACCCCAGCGCATGAAAGCCCGGATGGCGGTCGGCGCCGTGTAAAGGATGGTGAGGCCGTGCCGGTCGATCATCTGCCAGAAGCGATCGGGCTGCGGCTGGTTGGGCGCACCTTCGTACAGGAAGATGGTCGCCCCGTTCGAAAGCAGGCCGTAGACGACGTAGCTATGGCCGGTGATCCAGCCGATGTCGGCGGAACAGAAAAACCGGTCGCTGTCCTTGAGATCGAAAACGTAGTGCGAGCTGAGCTTGGCCCCGAGCAGATAGCCGGCGGAGGTGTGGAGAACCCCCTTGGGTTTGCCGGTGGAGCCGGAGGTGTAGAGAATGAAGAGCGGATGCTCGGAATCAAAGGCCTTGGCGGCATGGGAATTCGGCGCACCCTCCCAGGCCTCGCGCCACCAGACATCGCGGCCCTCGCGCATGACGACCGGGTTGCCGCAGCGCTTGACCACCAGCACGGTGTGGACCGTCGGCGAACCTTCCAAGGCGCGATCAACGTTGGCCTTCAGCTCGATGACCTTGCCGCGCCGCCAGCCGCCGTCCGCGGTGATGACCAGCTTGGCCTTGCAGTCATTGATGCGGTCTTTGATGGCCTCGGCGCTGAACCCTCCGAATATCACCGTATGGACTGCCCCAATGCGGGCGCAGGCCAGCATGGCGATGACCGCCTCGGGAATCATCGGCAGGTAGATGGCTATGCGGTCGCCCGGCTTGATGCCCATATTTTCCAAAATATGGGCCATGCGGCAGATATGAAAATAAAGCTGCCGATAGGTGATCGTCCGGACATCGCCGGGCTCGCCTTCGAAAATTAATGCCGCCTTGTTTTCCCGGGCCGTGCCGAGGTGGCGGTCGATGCAATTCTCAGAAACGTTTAACTTACCGCCCAGGAACCACTTGGCGTGGGGCGGTTTCCAGTCGAGCACCTGCTTGAACGGCTTGCGCCAGACGAGGTGTTCATTGGCTTGTTTCGTCCAAAACTTGTCTGGAGCGTTGACAGACTCGGCATAGAGCCTACGGTAACTGGCGTAGCTGCCAAGGTTTGCTTGGCTCGTGAACTCGGCCGAGGGCTTGAAAATTCGACTCTCCCGGGACACTGAGGTAATCGTTTGGTCCGTCATAAGTTTCTCCTGTTTTGGGTTGAAGCGAGCGTTGTTAAAAATGCCCCCGACGGATTGCACGGTCAAGCCTAGGCAGCTCCGCCCAACCCGTATTGTATGGATAATGATAATCCGCCTGTCGCCCCCGCGGCGTCGCAGGCTCCCACCACTCCCCCGGTCCAGCCGGAAAACACGATTCGTGTCGAAGGCATCCTCGACATCGACAACAGCCGCAACGGCCAGTTGCTCGATCTCGCGAAGCACGGCAAGCGCCGACCGACCGACCCCTTCGTCCCGCGCGAACTCGTGCGGCGTTTCCACCTGCTGCAGGGCAGCCTGATCACCGCCACCGCCACGCCCGATGAGCGCTTTGCCAACCCCAAGGTCCGCTTCATCGAGAAGGTCGACGGCCTGGATCTCGAGGCCCGCCGCCGCTCCCTGGATTTCGCCAGCCTCACCACGATCACGCCCAACGAGCAGCTGAAGCTCGAACTCAAGGACGGCCGCATGACGAACCGCGTCATCGATCTCCTCTGTCCCATCGGCAAGGGCACGCGCGGCCTCATCGTCGCCCCGCCGCGCACCGGCAAGACCACCTTTCTCCGCGATATCGCCCTCGGCGTACTGGAAAACCACCCGGAGTGCCACGTCATGATTTTGCTGGTGGACGAGCGCCCCGAGGAAGTCACCGACTTCAAGCGCAGCGTGCCTGCCGAGGTCTGGGCCTCCTCCAACGACGATCCGGTTGAAAACCACATCCGCGTCTCCGACCTGTGCATTGAACGCGCGAAGCGCCTCGTGGAAGCCGGCAAGGATGTCGTGCTGCTGATCGACTCGCTCACCCGCCTTTCCCGCGCCCACAACACCGCCAAAAACTCCGGCCGCACCGGCACCGGCGGGTTGGATGTCCGCGCCCTGGAGCGGCCGCGCCAGCTCTTCGCCTCGGCCCGCAACACCGAGGAGGGCGGCTCCCTGACCATCGTGGCCTCCATTCTGGTCGAAACCGGCTCCCGGATGGACGATGTCATTTTTCAGGAATTCAAGGGCACCGGCAACATGGAGCTCGTTCTCGACCGCAAGGCGGCGGAGATGCGCATCTGGCCGGCCGTGAACGTCGCCTCCTCCGGCACCCGCAAGGAAGAGCTGCTGCTCGAGGCCAAGACCTTGGAGGGCATCCACTTCTTCCGCCGCGCCCTCGTCCAGCAGAAAATCGAAGAAGCCACCGACACCATGGTCACCCGCCTGGGCAAGACCAAGACCAACGCCGAGTTCATCAAACTCATCGCCCGCTAACTTCACTCTTGCGGCAGCCCCGGCCTGCCCTGACAAATTTACCTCCCGCTCACCCTCTGACACGATACCGCTGAATGAATAGCTTCTCCGAGCAATGTCTCGATATGGCCCGCTCAATGCTGAGCCATAACCTCGACTCCATTAACGCTGACGGCACGATCACCCCAACCGCGGGCGAAAGCCCCCGTTCGGATGAACCTGGTCATGTCGCCTTCGCCTTAGGCGAATATTACCGCGCCACGGGCGAAACCACCCTGAAAGGTCACGACCTCATCGACCTCGCCGCGCGCTGCATTACGGCCCAAGCTTTCACTGAACCCGCCGGCGAAAATGGCGTCGCCTACGCCTCCCTCGGACTACTCTCCTTCGGCCCCTCTAAAGAACGCAATCCTGTCTGGGAGCGCCTCGTCGAAGAGACCCGCCAAAAACTAGACAAGTTGCTGCTCACCCGCAGCGATTACGACAATTACTGGCAGGCCTTCAATATCGCGAAAGCCGTCTGCCGCTACAGCCTTGGTCTCTCCAAAAAAGACGAGACCTCCCGCCTCATCGAGCGCATGGCCGAGCGGATCGAGCAAACCAGCTCCAATGGTTTCTTTGATGATGCGGAGAAGGGCCTGGGCGGTAACTTCAATCTCTATGGCGTAATGGCCCTCGTCTTCACTCGCTCGGCGCTGCAATTGCACGCAAATTCAGCCCTGCGCGAACGCAAGCTACCCACGCTGCGTACCTACGCGGAAAAATATATTAAGATGATGCCCGATCTCGTCCGCGCGGACGGGCTCGGCTGGGCCTATGGACGCAGCGCCGGCGCTTATGGCCAGATGCATTGCATCACACTCATTTTACAAGGTCTCCGTGATGGCTGGGTGCTCGAGGATCAAAAGAACAAGTATTTTGATATTCTGCGCCGACTCTTTTATTATTTCTTCCAGACCTACCTCGACCAGGAACAAGGGTTTCTGGATATCCGCGATGACGAACGGACGGCCTATACCTCGCACACCACCCGGATGGCCAATTTTGATGCGGCGCGCTACCTTTGCCAATGGTCCCGGCTGGCTAAAACCGTGAACCTGCCTGACGCCTTTAAGATCGACCCCATTCGCACCAGCGGACGCTTTGTGATTTTTGATAAGAGCAACCGCAAGGAACAGGGCTTATTTATTTATCGCGACGCTGACTCGGGCCTGCACGTTCAAATCCCCTTGGTTAGCTCAGGCGTCGACTGCACCGCTGACAACCTTACCTTCCCTCATTGTCCCGGCATCTTTGATTGGCCCAACAATGCCTATCTGCCAGTCATGATTCCAGAGCTGACCTTCGGCGAGAACGTCACCCTACCCGCTTTCTATGGTCAAAAATGCGTCACCGGTCTGGGCCTCAAAAATTCTTTCTACTTTCGCTACGAGCAACCTGAGTTGATCAATAAAAGCGAAGAGATCGTGAAAGGCCTTGGCAGCGTTAAAGTGCAATGGACTTTCACCGGCAGCAAGATCACGGCTGAATTTGCCTACACGGTCAAAAATCAGGTCCAACTCGACAAATTCCGCATGGCCTTGGTCATCGGCGCACCGCACTCGCGTTATCGCGTAGGCAACTCACCCGTACTCGGGCCGCTCGGCCATCGCTGTTCAGTTTTTAAAGATGATTTCCAAGCTAACTGGGCAGAGACCGAAGT
>JBAXWQ010000106.1:0-10428 GCA_037128315.1 Opitutia bacterium
GGCTACCTGCAACATCTGCGCCAAGCCACGGCACGGCATGGGGCGCTGCTTATCTTCGATGAAGTAATGACCGGCTTCCGCCTCGCCCGCGGCGGTGTGCAGGAAATCGAAAAAATCACCCCGGATCTCACCTGCCTTGGGAAGATTATTGGCGGGGGCCTTCCCGTCGGCGCCTTCGGCGGCCGCGCCGACATCATGGACCATCTCGCCCCGCTTGGCCCCGTCTACCAGGCCGGAACGCTCAGTGGCAATCCGCTGGCCATGGCGGCCGGCATTGCCGGCCTCCAGCTGATCGACGAACTCCAGCCCTATGCCAAGCTCAACGCGCTGGGCCGGCAGGTCTGCACCGCCGCCCTGGCCGCCGCCCAAGCCAAGGGGCTCGCCCTCCAGGCCCCGCAGGTTGGCTCGATGTTCAGCCTATTCTTCACTCCGAACGCGGTGCGCGACATGCCCACGGCGCTGTCCTCCGACGCCAAGCTCTTCGGCCGGTTCTTCCATGCCTGCCTGGCCGGCGGAGTCTATCTGCCGCCGAGCGCCTACGAATCCTGGTTCCTCAGCACCGCCCACGAGGGCGCTGCCATCGACCGGGCTTGCGAAGTGATCAGTGGGGCCATAAAGTCGCTCTAAGATTGCCGACCGGCGTGCGTCTTTAGGATTCACCCGATGAGCGCGAAGCCTGCCATGAAATTATTCCCCGCCTTCGTGCTTTGCCTGGCCTGCGTGGTCACTTTGGCGGCCCAGCCCGAAAAAGCGCCGTTGCTGGCCCTCAACGACCTCCAACCGGGCATGAAGGGTGAAGTATGGACCGTTTTCAAGGGTCGTACGGCCGAGCCATTCGCCGTCCAAGTGACAGGCATTCTGCGCAACGCTCTGGGCCCCGGGAAAAGCATGATCCTATGCGAGCTCACCGACCCGCGGGTTGAATCCATGGGTGCAGTGGCCGGCATGAGCGGCAGTCCCCTTTACATCGACGGCCGCCTGGCGGGGGTGCTCGCCTACCAGATCCAGCGCTTCGAGACCGTGCGGTACGCCGGCTTTACGCCGATCAACGACATGCTCGAACTCAGCACTCTGCCCGCCGGCAAGGATTTTGTCCCTGCGCCAGTTGCCCTCAAAGGCGATCGCCAGGCCCGTTCGACGGAGTTGGGCTCAATGCAAATCAGCCCGATGGCCCTGGCCTTTTCCCTCAGCGGACTGGCCCCGAATGTCGCGGCTGACTTTGAGCCGCGCTTCGCTGCACTCGGACTGAATGTCACCGCCCTGGGTGGCAATATGCCCGCGGCAAATGACGCCACCACCACTCCGGCTCTCCCGCCAGCCCTGAAGCCGGGCGATGTCGTCGCCGTGGCCTTGGCCGTGGGCGATGTGAGCCTCTCGGGCACCGGGACGGTCTCTTACGTGGACGGCAACCGCATCCTCGCCTTCGGTCATCCCATGCTGGCGCTCGGGGCCACCGATCTGCCCATGGCGACGGCCGAGATTGTGGCCATTCTCCCGAGCCAGTACAATTCAGTCAAAATCGGCAACACCGGCGGGATCATCGGCTCGTTCAGCCAGGACCGCCTTTCGGGCATCTACGGCGAACTCGGGCGCAAGCCCGCCATGGTGCCCGTCGACATCGAATTTCCCGGACGGACCAACCGCCGGTCCCTGCATTTCGAGGTGGTCCGCAATGAGCAGGTGCTCCCGATGATTGCCGCGACCGGCCTGACCCAGGCTGTGATGGGCTCAAACGAATCAGGTATTCCCCAGGGCCTGAAGATAACAACCATTGTCGATTTTCCCGGCACACCCGCAGTGGAAGTGAGCCAGCTTTATGCCGGCGCCCAGGGCTTCCGGCAGGGCCTGGGAGATTTTGTCGGCAATCTCTCCCTGTGGTTGTTCAATCCCTACGAACGAATTTTTCCCGAACGCATCCGCTTTCGGGTGGAGGACACCCGCGAGAATCCGCAAGGCGTCGTGGAGCAAATGCTGGTCTCCCGGGCCGAGGCGGGACCGGGGGAGCACCTTGACCTCACGGTCGGCTGGCGCGGTTATCAGAATGAAGCCGCGAGCGAGCGGGTCGGTCTCACCATTCCCCGGGATTGGGCTGGCAAGGAATTGGAAGTCATCCTGACCACGGGCCCGGCCCTCGATGAATTGACCGGGCGCTCCCATGCCGTGCCAGTTGCCCAGCTTCGCAGCTTCGAGGAATATATCTCCGCGCTGCGCGACTTCCGCCAGTCCGATGGCCTCTACCTGGCCGTGGTAGGGAAAGCCCGGTTGCTCACCGACCAGCGCGCCACCACGCAGGACATGCCCGGCTCCCTGGAGCGCATCGCGCGCAGTGCCGATGAAGCGCGCTTTCAGCGGCGGGATGCGGTCCTCCCGCTCTGGGAACAGCGGATTCTGCCCGGCCGACTCTTCAACATCCTCGTCCGTCGTCCCCTGGTTATCACCGATTGAATTTTCTGATCTGTAGGAGCGGCTTTACGCCGCGATTAATGACAACCATCGCGGCATAAAGCCGCTCCTACAGCAGACAGACCCAACCCATTAAATCCCCATGTCCTCCCGTTCATTTTTCACCTTCGTGTGTTTCGTGGCGGCCCTGTCCGCCGACCCGCTCACCAAGCAACTGGAGATTGATTTCGGCAAGGACGTGGCGAGCCGCAACCTGAAGGGTCTGGCAACCCGCTCCGATGGCCGGGTACTGGCCGGGCCGGTGTTCACCGATCTCGAAGGGCCCAAACTCGGGGAAATCCTCTGGAACCTCCGGCCGGCCGGGCCCAACCACTTTCTCGTCGGCACCGGACCGGAGGGCAAAGTGCAGGAAGTTGCTTTTAATCCTAAGGACAATTCCTACACCGTCCGCGAAGTCGCGGATGTGGCGGAGACGCAAGCCATGGCGGTCCTGCCGCTTGCCTACGGCGCCCTGCTGGTTGGCACGTCCCCGACCGCCGCCCTGTATCTCGTCAAGGAGGGCAAGAACATCGCCCGAGTTCCGCTGCCGGCCGACTCGGTGTTTGATCTGCTCGCCTTGCCCGATGGCAGTGTCCTCGCGGCCACCGGCAATCCCGGAAAAATCTACCGCGTCGACCTGGCGAAATTCGCCAAGGCCGGCCTCAGCGAGGGCAAGGTGACCGATGATCAGGCCGCCCTCGCCAAGGGAGTCGTGCTCTTCGGCGAAATCCGCGACCGCAACGTCCGCCGTCTCGCCCGCTTGGCGGATGGCCGGGTCATTGCCGGCTCGTCGCCGAAGGGCAACGTGTACGCCTTTGCCGCCACCGGCGGCTCCCCGCTGATCCTGCAGGAAAATCGCGACAGCGAGGTGGTTGATCTGCTTCCGCTGGAGGACGGCAGTTTCTATGCCGGCATGGTGACGTCCTCCGGTGAGTCGGCGCGGATTGGAAAGACCGCCGAGCCCAAGGCCGACGGCAAGGAAAAGGACAAGGAAGAGAAGCCCGGTTTTTCCGGCCGGTCGCTCGTGGTCCGCTTCCCGGTCGACGGTTTCCCCGAGACGGTCGTGACCAAGACCAATATCGCGTTCTATCGTTTGACCCAGCACCAGGGCTGGCTGCTGCTCACGGCGGGCGAGATGGGCGATACCTTCGGCTACGACCCGGTGGCCCGTCGCTCCCTGACCTTCGCGGGCAGCGCGTCGGCCCAGCTCAACGATATCGCCCCGCTCGGGACCGACCGTTTTCTGCTGCTGCGCAACAATGCCCCGGGGCTCGCCGTGCTGTCGTTTGCCCCGGCCCCGGTCCGGACCCTGGAAACGAAGCGGCTCGACCTTGGCACGGCTTCGGAAATCGGTGGGTTTCGCTTCTCCCGTTTGCATGGCATTGACCTGTCCGCCCTGCAACTGGAGGCCCGGAGCAACTACGGCAGCGATGAACTGGAGGGGTGGACCCCGTGGAAACCGATGACCCTGCGTGATGAGGCCTTCTATGCAGACGGGCTGCGCGGACGCTACGTCAAGTTCCGCCTGAATGTCGCCGGCAACGCCACGGAGTTTCAGCTCGAAAAGGCCTCCCTCTACCATCTCCCACAAAACCGTCGTCCCGTGCTGACTGACTTCCGGATCTTCTCCCCGAACCTCGGGTTGATCCCGGCTGCTGAACCCCCGCCCAACGCCAGCGCCACACTGGCCCAGGTGCTCTTTCCCAGTCCGCGGGAAGGCAAGGACGACAGCGAAAAGCGCAAGAGCGCCATCATGAACAGCCAGGTCATCCCCCAGCCCGGCAGCCAGATCATCTATTGGACGGTGAGTGATCCCGATGGCGACGCCCTCGCCTACACCTTCGCGATCCGGCCGGAAAAGGCGACGGCCTGGACTGAGCTCACGATCAACACAACCGACACCTACGTGCAATTCGACACCGGCGCATTGCCGGAAGGGGTCTATCTGACACGGCTCACGGCCAGCGAACAGTCGCCCCGCCCGGCCAAGCAGCGGCTGAGCTATACGTTTGAGACGGACAGTCTGGTGGTCGACCGTACTCCCCCTGTGATAACTGATACCCAAGTAGCGCGGACTGATGGCAAATTGCTCCTGACGGTCGAGGGCACCGATGTCCTCTCGTTGCTCGAAGGGGCTGAATTTGTCCTGAACAATGGAATGCATGAAACCGTCATCCATCCGGTTGACGGCATTCTCGACGGCCACCATGAGAGTTTCGCGGCGGAAATCCCCGAGTCCAAGGCGGCCGGCGCCAATTCGGTGGAGATCCTGCTCTACGATGCCGCGGGGAATAGTGCGTCGAGGCGCCTGCCCCTCAAATAACCCGAGGGGTCATCTGCGCTGCCGCGGCCTAGGCCCGAGGATGGGCCTTGGCGTAGATTTCCTTCAGCCGGGCGACACTCGTATGGGTATAAATCTGCGTGGTTGTCAGATTGACGTGGCCCAGCAGTTCCTGCACGGCCCTCAGATCGGCGCCGGAATTTAGCAGGTGGGTGGCATAGGAGTGGCGTAATTTGTGCGGCGACAGGTCCCGGGGCAGGTCGGCCAGGGCCAGGTATTTTTTCACCAGCAGTTGCACGGCCCGCACGGTCAGGCGTCGGTGCGGGGAGCCAACGAGGACCGGGTCGGTTTCTCCGGTTCGTCGGGCGAAGCGGTCACGGTACTTCACCATGACCGCCATGGCGACCGAGCCCAGCGGACAGATGCGCTCCTTCCGGCCCTTGCCCCGCACCCGCGCACTGCCATTGCTGAAATCCACGTCGCCGTAGTTCAATCCCACCAGCTCGCTCACGCGCAGTCCTCCACCGTAGAGCAATTCAAGCACCAGCCGGTCGCGCCAGGCGCCGGGTTCATCCAGGGTCTCGTTCGCCAGGAGTTTCTGGGGGCCGGCCAGCAGCAAAGTCATCTGGGTTTCGGTCAGGAATTTCGGCAGCGACCGCTCAAGCTTGGGCAGCGGAACACCCGCGAACGGATTGCGCGGGACTTTGCCGTGCTGCAGCCAGTAACGATAGAACGTGCGCAGACCCGACACATGGTTGTGCAGGGTCCGTCGCTTGATGTGGCGCTGGGCCTCGATGATGAAATCACGGGTATCCCGGGGCGTAAGATCGGCCACCCCCCGGCCGGACTGCTTTAGCCACCCGTGGAAATCAACGAAGGCCTGACGGTAGTTGCGCACCGTGTACGCCGAGTAGCGCCGCTCTTTCAGGAGGTAATCGCAAAAGGGATCCAGCCACTCGGTCACCACGGCAGCGGGCAGTACCTCATTTCGTTCTGCTGATTTCATGGTGGAGCGCGTCCTCCGGAAACGCTAGGGCGTTTTTAACGCCGTCCGGAGGCCGGCGTCCACCTTGCCCTCGACCGCCTGCATGACCCGGGTTGTTTCCCGGCGCAGGGCGCCCTCGGGATCCAGTCCCCTGGCGCGGGCGGCGGCGGTGATTTCAAAAAGCATCCGGCCCAGTGTCGCTTCATCGAGGTGCTGGCCCAGCGCCTTGATCTGCAGCACGTCGAGGGCCTCGTCCGCGGGAAGGTTCTTCTTCTGGATCTGCTTCCAGACGTCCTCGGCATACATCAGGGCGGGCAGGCGCGGCGGAAGATGCTTGAAGACGGTGGACTCCGTTTTGCCCGCTGCGGCCTTTTCCTGCGCCTTCACTTTCTCCCAGACTTCAATGACCTTGGCGGACGTGTCGGCGTGACCCGTACCGAAGACATGGGGATGCCGCCGGATGAGCTTGTCGTTGATGGCCCGGGCCACGTCCTCGAAGGTGAAATCACCGCGCTCGGCGGCCAGTTGGGCATGGAAGACCACCTGAATCAGCACATCGCCCAGTTCCTCCCGCATGTGGGGCAGGTCGCTCCGGTCAATCGTATCCAGGAGTTCACTGCACTCGTCGATCAGGCAGCGGGCGAGCGTCTGGTGGGTCTGCTCCCGGTCCCACGGACAGCCATCCGGGGCACGCAAGCGGGTCATGGTACGGCAGAGGTCTTCGATGGCGCTCATGGCGTTCTTGAGTAACCACGAAATGCACCAAATACACCAAAAAAGCCGGGTATTTTCAGTTTCCTTTTCGTGGGTTTCGTGTGTTTCGTGGTGACTTCGCAATGGACAAGCTCACCGAAATCATGGCGCACAAGCGCCGGGAGATTCTCCCCCTGCTCCGGCCGGTATTTCTGGAAGAACTCGTGGAATTGAACAAAGCGCTGCCCGCCCCGCCTTCCTTCCTCAAGGCGCTCAAGCGTCCCGATGGTCAGCTGGCCGTCATCGCCGAGATCAAGCGTCGCTCCCCGTCGGCGGGCGCGATCCGGGAACATGCCTCAGCCCTGGAGCAGGCGCACCTTTACCGGGCCGCCGGAGCCAGTGCTCTTTCCATCCTGACCGACGAAAAATACTTTGGCGGCACTCTCGCCGACCTCGCCGTGGTGACGAAGGATTTCGCTAAAAACCCCGTCATTACCGGGGAAAAATCGGGGAAACCAGGTCCAAGCCTGTCGAACGCACCTGGGCTGAGCTTGTCGAACGCACCTGGGCTGAGCTTGTCGAACGCCTTGCCCTGCCTGCGCAAGGATTTCATGGTGCACCCCATCCAGGTCCAGCAGGCCCGGTTGGCGGGCGCCAGTGCGATTTTGATCATCGTGCGGGCCCTGACGGATGGGGAGATTGAATCCCTCCACCAGGCCGCCACCGCCGCTGGCCTGGACGTCCTGTTCGAAATCCACAATAGCGCGGAACTTCAGCGGGCCGTGGCCCACCAAGCCAAGATCATCGGCGTCAACAATCGCGACCTGGCCATCTTCAAGACCGACCTAGCACTCAGTGAACAGCTCATCCCGAAGTTCCCCAAGGGCATCGTCGCGGTCAGCGAGAGCGGCATCAGCACCCCCGCCGACGCCGACCGGGTGCGCCGGGCCGGGGCCCATGCCGTGCTGGTGGGCGAGGCCCTCATGCGCGCCGATGATCCGGGCCGCCTGATCCGGGATTTCCGCCGTCATGTTTGAACATCACACGCAAAAGCTGCTACCGCGGCGTGAATTCGTCCACCGCCTGGGCTGGAGCCTCGCCGCCGGCGGCGGGTTGATCGCGTTCTCCCTGAGCATCGGCATGCTGGGCTACCATTTTCTCGGGGGATTGGCGTGGATCGACGCCTACCTCGACGCCGCGATGATTCTGTCGGGCATGGGACCCCTGTCGCCGCTGCACAACGAAGCCGCCAAACTATTTGCCGGGATCTACGCAATCTACTGCGGCATTGCCTTGCTGGCGACCACCGGGGTCATTTTGGCCCCGGTGATCCATCGCTCGCTGCACAAGTTTCATCTCGAGTGGGATGGCGACAAGTAGCCCATGCCCCTCTCCCCCTCGGCCACCCGCGACCTGCTCGCGCAGCTCAACCACCAGCCCAAGCATTTTCTCGGGCAGAATTTCCTCGTCGACGGCAATATCGTCCGCAAGTCGCTCGAACTGGCCGGGGTCGTGGCCACCGACACGGTCGTGGAGATCGGTCCGGGCCTGGGCACCTTGACCTCGGCGCTGCTCGCCACGGGTGCGGAGGTTTGGGCGGTCGAAAAGGACCGCCAGTTGCACGCCCACCTCCAGGCGACGCTGGCGGCAGCCCATCCCCGGCTCCATCTGCTGGAAGGTGATGCCATGGATCATCCCTTGGCCGGCCTACCGGTGGAAGCGGCGCGAGACTACAAGATAGTCGCCAATCTGCCGTACGCCATCGCCACCCCCTGGCTCGATGCCATTCTGTCAGGCTCCTTACCCACCCGATTGGTGCTGATGCTGCAACAGGAGGCGGCACAGCGTTACACGGCCCAGCCGGGTTCGAAACAGTTCGGGGCCATTTCGATTTTTTTGCAGTCCGCTTTCGCCGTGGCCCCCGGGCATAAGGTCGATGCCTCCTGTTTCTTTCCGCGGCCGGACATTGAATCTTATTTGCTCCACCTTACCCGGCGGCCCGAGCCCCGGGTCTTTTCCCCCGCCGGGAAGGCCCTGATTCGCGCTTGTTTTCAGCAGCGCCGGAAGCAGATCGGGGGCCTCTTGCGGGATAAACTACCCGACGGCGGTGCCGGCTGGATTGCCCGTCTGGAAGCGGCCGGTCTCGGCCCGCAGGCCCGACCGGAGCAGATTCCCGTGGCCTTGTGGCAGGAGTTGGCGGTTTAGGCCTGCGCCCGCTTGATAATTTAGGCTGCCGCCCTAAAACTCCACCCGCATGTCACCTCGCCTGTCCCTCCTGCTCGTGCTCGGCGCCACCTTTGCGGCGACGGCCCTCGCGCAAAACGCGCCTTTGGTGGGTCAGGTGGATCGCGATGTGTATGTCTCGCCGACCGGCGAGTTCCGCATTCCCGTCCCCGTGCTCGTCGAACTGGGCGGCACCATCGCGGACACCGCGAATGTCGTCACGTTCAATGACCGTTACAACACCCACATCAGCATCGCCTGTTTTTCCCAGGATGCCTCGCAGAAGTGGGAATTGGAAACCCGCGGCCTGCGCGACTACCTGCTGTATTTCTTCACCGAGGTGGTTTTGGGCGACTTCCAGCGCCGCTTCCCCGGCTCCAGTATCGAGAGCGCCCGCTTCCTGCCCGAGCTCTTGAACGGCGCCCTCATCACCTACGCGCTGCTGCCCGGCGGCTCCAATTTCGAAAAAAACAACCAGGTACTGGGCTTGGGGGACCCGGCGCCGGTCATCGCCAAGCGCGGCACCCTGCTGTTCGTGCGGAACCGGCACATCTACATCCTCAGCACGGAACTGGCGGAGCGGGCCACCCAGCGCAGCACGTACCAGCAGACGACGGAGAAGGAAGACGCCCTCCTGAGCACCCGCCTGACCGAACTTTCGAACCGGCTGATCTTCACCGCCGCCAAGTCGCGCACCCCTTCGCCCTGACCCATGAGTGAATCATATGAGGAAGTGATCCAGGCCGAGCCGTTCTACCGCCGCCAGCCAACCCTCGCTCACGAAATCCTCGTCCAGCGGCTGCATCAACTGGTCACCGCGGCCCTGCCCCTCAACTCCAGCCTGCAGCTGCTGCCCCCGCGGACCGAACTGCTGCTCGACGAGCACACCAAGGTCCGGCCGGATCTTACCGTGGTGCGCATTCCCACGGCAGGCGAGGAGCCGAGCGCCCAACTCTACCTGGTCGCCGAAGTTCTGCTGCCCGGCGACCACCACGTGGACACTGTGATCAAGAAACAACTGTGGGCCGACGCCAAGCTGCCCCGCCTCTGGATGGTCGATCCGCGCTACCTGAACGTCGAGGTCTATGGCTGTGGCGAGTATGGTTTCACCTTGGCGGACATCCTGGCCAATCATCACGCCCTGACCGATCCTCACCTGCCGGGACTCAGCTGTCCGATGGACGAACTTTTTGCCAAAATCTGATTCATGAAATCCACCCTAGCCTGCCTGCTCTTATTTATGTGTGCACTTTCCTTGCCGGCCCGGGCCGCCTTTGACCTGACGAATACCAAGCCGCCCGTCGCAGCCAAGAAGCCCAAGGATGTCACCGTGCATGAGGACAAGCGGATCGACGACTATTTCTGGCTGCGGGAGAAGGAAACCCCCGCAGTCGTTGGCTACCTGGAACAGGAAAATGCCTACACCGAGTCGGTCCTGGCTCCGGCCAAGGAGCTGCGCGCCGCGCTCTACAAGGAAATGGTCGGACGGATCAAGGAAGACGACGCCTCCGCGCCGTTGTCCTATCTCGGCTACAACTATTATTCGCGGACCGAGAAAGATAAGCAGTATTCCATCTATTGCCGGAAGTCCCTCACGCCGGGTGCCGCGGAGGAAATCCTGCTGGACCTCAACGCCCTGATTGGCACCCACAGCTACATCGCTGTCGGACAATACCGGGTCAGCGATGATGGGGCGCGGCTGGCCTACACCATCGACTGGACCGGCTATCGCCAATACGAGGCCTTCATCATGGACCTCGCGACGAAGGCCCTGGTCCCGCAGGCGATTGGCAAGGTCTCCAGC
>JBAXWQ010000107.1:0-10278 GCA_037128315.1 Opitutia bacterium
CCAGAACCAGGCGAGCTCGCCAAAGCCGCGGGGGACGATGAAGGCTCCGGCCATGCTCCCGAAGAGCGCCCAGAACATCAGCGCGATGGCGCGGCGGTTGCCCAGCTGCGAGGAGAGCCAGCCGGCGAAATAATTGCCCGCGATCGACACGGCGATCATCAGGAAGAAGGCACTGGGGATCAGCCGGCTGATCTCGGCGGCCGGCGTGCCCGTGCCCGCGAGGATTTTCCGCAGGTGCTGCGACTGCCAGAAGATAAATAGCCACCACGCCGACAGGCTGAGGGCGCAGACCACGGTCGTATGAAAGGTGGTGCGCGCGAGGTCGCCGCGGAAAAGGTCGCGCACGCCGGGATTCTTATGGTGCGCTTTCGCCTCCGCCTTCTGCCAGGCGGCGGGCTCGGGCACGTGTTTGCGGATCCAGAAGACGAGCAGGGCGGGCAAGACGCCGACCAAAAACACATAGCGTTCCGCCGGCGGGTGCGGCAGTTTCGCGAGTAGCCAGACGACCGCGGCCGCGACGAGAATGCCGAGATTCACGCCGCTCTGCAAAATGGCCGCGAGCCAGGGCCGCCAGGCCCGCGGCCAGGTCTCGGCGAGCAATGCGGAACCGACGGCCCATTCGCCGCCGATGCCGAGGGCTGCCACGAAACGGAAGATCATGAGCTGCCACCAGGTCTGCGAAATGGCGCACAACCCGGTGCAAAGCGCGTAGGTCAGCACCGTCAGGGAAAGCGCCCGGCTGCGGCCGAGCAGATCGCCCAGCCGCCCGAAGAAGGCTCCGCCCACGGCCCAGCCAACGAGGAAAGCGGCCTGAATGTAAGCGCTCTTCTCTTTCACCGCCGGATCGGCCGCGCTGGCGACGCCCAGCAGGGTCACGACCAGCGGCGCGGCGACGAGGGTGTAGAGATGCAGTTCCAGCCCGTCGAACATCCAGCCCAGCCAGGCGGCGATGCCGGATTTCCATTGCTGGGGCGAAACTTCACTGAGCCGCGTGGCCTCGCGCGCGGGGGTGGGGTGCATGAGCCGCGAGCTTGCGGCGACCAACATCAGGCGCCAGCCCGGAATTTGCTTCGTAGCCCCAGGCCTCCGTGCCTGTGGGGATTGCGGCAGCCTGCTCGAGCCCGACAGGCAGGGACGCCTGTCGCTACGGAATGGCCGCTCAAATCTTCACCGGATTCACGCGCATACCGTCCGCCACGCGGTCGCCGGGGTAGAGGATGACCTCGTCGCCTTCCTTCAACCCGGAGAGTACCTGGGTCTCGGTGCCGCTGGAGCGTCCGGCCGAAACCGGCGCGAGCGCGGCGCGACCGTCACGGACGACATAGGCGGACCACTCCGAGCCGCGGCGGAAGAGGGCCGAGACCGGCACCTTCAGGACCTTGGCATCCTCCCACACGGTGACCCGGGCCTCGACCCGGAAGTTGTCGCCGAGGGTCCGGCGCTCCGCCAGGGGTGTGGTGATATCGGCCACCACATTGACCCGCTGTTCCTCGACGCCGAGGGCCGAGATCTTGGTGAACGCGGCCGGCTCGACCAGCCGCACCCGGGCCTCGAGCGGCTGGGGGCCGCCCCATTGTTCCAGGGCGACGTATGTGCCGGGCGCAAGGGCGGCGCCGTCACGCGAGAGGAGCTCGATGACCACTTCGAGGTCGGCCGGATCGCCGACGTCGAGCACGGGCGTCCCGGCGGTGATCGGACGCTCACTTTCCTGGAAGACGTGGAGGACGCGCCCGGCGACGGGGGAGCGGACCTCGACCAGCTTGGCGCCCGGGCCGCCGGGAACCACTTCCGCCAGTTCCGCCTCGGCCGCGCGCAGCGCGCCCTCCGCGGTGATCATTTCGCGGGCGGAGGTCGTTTCGCGCAGCTGGATCGATTCGAGATCCTGCGGGGAAACGGTTTTGTCGGCGAACATCCGCTCCATCCGGCGGAGCTCGCTGAGGGCGAGTTCATGGGCGGCCCGGCTTTTTTCCAGGGCGGCGGTGGCGGCGGCGCGCCGGGCCTCGGCCAGGGCCCGGCTGCGGGTGTCGAGGGGCGAGGCGGTCATCGGCTCAATGACGGCCAGGACGGAGTCGGGGCTGATCTCGGCGCCGGGCTTGAAGGGCACGCGGCGCAACTGGCCCGTAACCGGCGAGGAAACCACATAGCGCTGCCGGATGCGGGTCTTGCCCTCCTCACTGACCGTGGCCCGCAGGGCGCCGGTGACGGCGCGGGCGGTTTCCACGGTCGCAGGCCGGGGCCGCAGGCCAAAGCCGAGCAGGATAAGCAATGCGGCCCCGGCAAAGTAGGGGAGCCAGCGGAAGGGTTTGGTGGAAGTGGAGGAGGCCATTGAGGGAGGAATGCTGCTATTGATCGGCGAGTGGTTCCGGAATCTTTCTCATTCTCGTAATCATACTCATTCTCTCGATTTGGATCTGAGGGGGCAGTAAAACATGAGAATGATCAGGATTACGAGAAAGAGAAAGCGGTGCGGCCCGTTCACTCCGGGGCCTTGAGCGAGGCGATGAGGTCGAGCTGCCGCAGCTTGCGCAGCACGACGAGGGCGGAAAGCGTGGAGGCGATGATGACCACCACCACCGCGAAGGAGTAGGTGTAGGTGGTGAACACCAGGGGCAGGCGGATCGTCTCGGTGTTGACGGAACCGACGATGAGGGTGGTCAGGCCGGTGCCCATCAGCAGCCCGAGCGGGACCGCCAGAACGGCGAGGATGACAAGTTCGGTGACAATGATCGCGCCGACCTCACGCTGGGTCATGCCAACGACCCGCAGGGTGGCCAGCTCGCGGGCGCGCTCGGCGAGCGAGATGCGGGCGTTGTTGTAGATGACGCCGAAGGCGACGATGACGCCGAAGGTCAGGTAGATCGACTGGATGAGGCCCATGCTCTTTGCCGTGGTTTCGCGGAAACTTTGGCGAAGGGATTCCTTGATGACGACCGAGCTGACGCGCGGGATCATCTTCAGGGCGGCGAGAAACTCGGCGCGCTTCGCCAGATCGAGGCCGATGCTGGCGCCGGTGATGACATCGCCTTCGCCGAGGAAGCGATTGATGGCATGAATGTCCATGTAGGCCGCGATGCCGGTAAAATCCTCGGCTGTCGCCACGAGGGGGATGGTCATGACCGGCCGCCGGCCCTCCAGGGCTTCCAGGACGAGGCTGTCGCCAATCTTCGCGCCGAGCACGGTGGCGAGCTTGGCGGAAATGATGATGCCATGGTCCGGCGGCGAGATTTCATGGCCGGTGGCGTCCACGGCGCGGCTGTGTTTCCCGCCCGGCAGCAGGCTGCGCAGGCCGATCTGCCGGCTGCGACCCTGAAACTGGATGCGCACGGCGGCGCTGCGGGCGGGCTCCAGGCTGAGGACGCCCGGCAGCTGCTCCAGCTCATGGGCCAGCCGCGCCGATGACGGCTCGACGAGGCCAAGGTTGATGTCCTGGCGTTGGACGACATCCCATTGGAAATCGAGCACCTCGCGGATCCCGGCCTTGAAGGTGTTGGGCAAAATCAGGAGCGCCGTGGCCAGCGCAAGGCCGGCGACGGTGAAGAGGGCCTGCATGGGGCGGCGTTCGAGGTTGCGCACGGCGATGCGGAAGGCGTGGGAGAGCAGGCGGGTCAGGCCGGTCCGCTCAATCAAGGCCGGCCGGAAGCTGGCGGGAGGCTCGGGCCGCATCGCCTCGGCGGGGGGCAGCCGGGCCGCCTTGCGCACGGCGCCGATGACGCCGGCGGTGACCGCGCTCAGGCCGACGGTGAGGGCGATGGTGACGGCGACGGGATCGAGCCGGAAATGGAGGTCGGGAAAGCGGAAGAACAAAATGTACATTTCCACCAGCCGGTGGCCGAGACCGATGCCCCCGAACAAGCCGAACACAACGCCTGCGGCCACCATGACGAAGGCAAATTTCAGGTAGTGCACCACGATTTGCCGGTTGGTGAAGCCGAAGGCCTTGAGGATGGCGATCTGCTCGCGCTGCAGCGCGAGCAGCCGCGTGAGCACGGCGTTGGTCATGAACGCGGCCACGCCGAGGAAAACCGAGGGAAAGCCGATCGAGAGAATCGTGAGGACCCGGATCTCATCGGTGACGCGGATGTGCGACGGATGGTCCTTGCGGCCGAACCCGCCGAAGCAGCCGTAGGGGCGGAGCAGGGTGTCGAGGCCGGTAATCACCGTCTTCTCGTCCGCCCCGGGGGCCAGGGTGAGCGAGACGCGGTTGAACGCCCCGTAGAGGTCCCAGGCGGTCGCCACTTCCTTGTACGGCATCCAGAAGATGCCGTAGGTGCGACTGTCGGGCAGCGCGGCGCCGGGGCGCGACTCGAAGATGTACTCCGGCGAGAGCACGATGCCGGCGATGCGGAAGGATTGGCGCCGGCCGTTGAGCAAAATCGGGATGGTATCGCCGGGGTTGAGGGCATTGGCCTCCGCGAAGGCCTCGCCCACGAGCACCTCGCCCCGCGAGCCGGCGGCGAGCCAGCGGCCCCGGCGCAGGAAAAGACGGTTCAGCTCGGGCTCGCCGAAGTCCGGCAGGGAGCGTACCTGCCCGCCGGCGGGCTCGGCCACACCCGGCAGGTCGAGCGTGACCGGCACCGAGAGGTCCGCCTGCACGGTGGCGACACCCGGCAGGGCGCGGATGCGTTCGGTCAGGTGGTTGGGCGCGCGCTTGAGCGAGGCGAAGACGTCCGCGAAATGGTTCGTCTGGTAATACTCGGCGCGCGTCGACTCCAGCGAGTGAATGAGGCTGCGGGCCATGATGAGCATGGCGAGACCGCAGGCCATGACCAGCGACACCGCGGCGGCCTGGCCCTTGAGGCGCCGGAGGTCGCGGAGCAGCTTGCGGTCAAGGTGGGGGAGCATGGCGGGCGAATCGTTCTCGTTCTCTTAATCTTTCTCTTAATCGAGCATGGCGGTGGAGGCGCGGGGTGCTGACGAGAGAAGGAGAATGATTACGGGAATGAGAAAGAGGGGCGGGTTACCAGCGCAGGGTGGACGGCGCGACGCGCCGGGTATTGCGGTGCTCCTGCAGCACCCGGCCGTCGGAGAAGTGGATGACGCGGTCGGCCATGTCGGCCATGACGGCGTTGTGGGTGATGACGACGGTGAGGGTGCCGAGCTCGCGGTTCACGCGCTCGATCGCCTCCAGCACCACGATGCCGGTGCGGACGTCGAGTGCGCCGGTGGGCTCGTCGCAGAGCAGGACCTCGGGGCGCTTGGCGATGGCGCGGGCGATGGCCACCCGTTGCTGCTCGCCTCCCGAGAGCTGGGCGGGGAAGTGGTCCAGGCGGGGCGTGAGCCCGACCATCTCCAGGGCCTGCTCGGGCGCCATGGGGTCGTGGGCGATCTCGGTGATGAGCCCGACATTTTCGCGGGCGGTGAGGCTGGGGATGAGGTTGTAGAACTGGAAAATGAAGCCCACGGAGTTGCGCCGGAATTGGGTCAGCGCGGTCTCGTCGGCATGGGTCAGGTCGGTGTCGCCGTAATGCAGCTGACCGGCCGTCGGGATATCGAGCCCGCCCAGCTGGTTGAGCAGGGTGGTTTTGCCGCTGCCCGAGGGGCCGAGCAGCACGACGAATTCCCCCGCGTAAAGGTCGAGGTCAACGCCCGCGAGGGCCCGCACCTGGGTGGAGCCCTCCCCGTAAAACTTGGTGAGCCCGCGCACGCGGTAGACCTGGCGGCGGGAGCTGGCGGTGGCGGCGCCCGGGGCGCTGATGATGGGAGAGGGCAAGCGGATCGAAACGCTAGTCAACCCAAGCGGGCGTGCAACTCAAAGCCGGGTGGAGGTGGCCCGCGTCTCGGCGGGCCGTGCGGGGACGCCATAGGCATGTGATCCTAGAAAACGCAGTTGGACACAGAGTCCACCGAGGTAAGCACTGGGCGCACAGAGAAATGCCTCGGAAAATTGGCCAAAGGTACCAGCACTCAGCAGGTGATTTTGTATTAATTGATCACCACCCCGCAAGTATTCCTCCCTGCACTCCTTCCTGACTCTGTGCTCTCTGTGACGAGATTGATCTGCGGAATTTAGGGTGATGGCAATTCCGCGATGGTTTAGAATTATAGGGCCGGTGCGCGTCGGCGGGCCGAGGCCTGCCGACCAGCGGCAGCCCTGCATGGACTCCATCCCAATGTTAACTGGTATGATGCGCCTCGGCGCGCAGGGACGCGCGCCCTCCAGCTTGCATCGGTTGGGTGCCGGGTGAGGGCAACCCGCCCACACCATGATTCTCCGCGCCGGCCTCAGCGCATCCGGTTGAACGCGCCCTTGAGCAGGTCCAGATCCGAGGCGTTCTTGGTTTTCTCCCGGGCCCGGGCGACGAGCCCGGCCTCGAGCTCATTCTTGGTCGGGCGCTGGATCTGGTAGAAAATGCCGAACTTGCCCGGCCACTCGAGGTTCGCGAGCTTGTAGGCGGCGTTTTCATCGGTCGGGTCGTGGCGCAGCGCGTCCTCCGGGGTGCCGTCATTTTTCTTCAGCTCGATGGTCTCGAACTTGCCGCCCTTGCGCGGCACCGCGGCGTCAAAGGCCCCGTCGTTGAACTCGACGCACTCGGAGAGGATTTCCAGCACCGAAAATCCGTTGTGGCGGGCGGCGCGCTCCAGCATGTCGGTCATGTGGGCGATCTGGCCGGCATGGCTGCGGGCCACAAACGTGGCGCCGCCGGCGACCAGCGATCGCATCGGGTTGACCGGGCGGTCGATCGCGCCGGTCGGGTCGGTCTTGGACTTGAAGCCGATGGGCGAGGTGGGGGACGTCTGCTTCTTCGTCAGGCCATAGACGGAGTTGTCCATGATGACGTACGTCATGTTGGTGTTCTTGCGGGCCGCGTGGGTCAGGTGGTTGCCGCCGATGGAGAAGCCGTCGCCGTCGCCGCCGAAATTGAAGACGTGCAGGTCGGGGCGGCCCAGGCTGATCGCCGCGGCGAACGGCAGGGAACGGCCATGAATGTAGTGGCCGCCGTGGGAGTTGACGAAGTACGGCATGCGCGACGAGCAGCCGATGCCGGCAAAGGTGACGATGTTCTCGTGCGGGATCTGGAGTTTCTCCAGGACGCGGTAGTAGACGTTGAGAATGGCGAAGTCGCCGCAACCGGGACACCACGTCGGATGATCGGAGGCGAGGGCCTTCTTGGTCAGCGGGGCGCCGGCAGGCACGGTGGCGGTGGGGGAAGAATCGTGGCTCATGGACAGGAGAGGGAGGTTGGGATGAGGGAGTGGGCGCGGGACGGCTTTAGTTGCCGGCGTTGATTTTTTTGACGCCCGCGATGATCTCGCCGATGCGGTAGGTGAGGCCGTCGGTCTTGCAGATGCTGACGATGGCGGGATTGGCGTAGGCTGCCCGCAGCATCATGGTGAGCTGGCCGTAGCCATAGATGCCCTCGTCGTTGATCTCGGCGACGGCGATGTGCTTGTAGCGGGCAAAGGTCTCGGCCAGCCCGGGCGGCAGCGGATTCAGGTGGCGCAGGTGCATGTGGGCGACCTTCATGGGGGCCTCGCCGGAGCGTAGGCGCATGACGGCCTCGCGGATCGGGCCGTAGGTGCAGCCCCAGCCGATGACCAACACGTCGCCGGTCTCGTCGCCATAGAGCTCGGGTGCCGGCAGGGTGGCGGCAAGCTGCTTGATCTTCTCGCGGCGCTTGGCGTTCATCTTCGCATGGAGCGCGGGGCTGCCCGTGGGGTGGCCGTCCGCGTCATGCTCGATGCCGGTGACGGTCGGGTATTTGCCGGAGAGCATCTTGGTCCCCGGGGGTGCGTGGCGGGAAATGCTGTCGTAGGGGTAGGGCTTGAAGTCGGCGGGTCGCGGCGTGAGGTCCGGCTTCACGATCACCATGTGCTTCGCGAGGTCGGGTTCCTCAAAGGCCTCGATGCGCGTGGCGATCGCCTGGTCGCTCAGGATGATCACGGGGGTGCGGTATTCGAGGGCAATGCGGCCGGCTTCGAGGGCGATGTAGAAGCAGTCCTCGACGTTCTTCGGCGAGAGGACGACGCGCGGGTTGTCCCCGTGGCTGCCGTAGATCGCCTGGAGGAGGTCGCTTTGCTCGACGCTGGTGGGCAGGCCGGTGGAGGGGCCGCCGCGCTGGACGTTGATGACGATCAGCGGAAGTTCGGCCATGCCGGCCCAGCCGAGGGCCTCCATCTTGAGGGACAGGCCCGGGCCGGAACTGCCGGTCACGGAGAGGTGACCGCCGTAGGCGAAGCCGAGGGCATGGGAGATGGCGGCGATTTCATCCTCTGCCTGGATGAAGAGACCACCGTAGCGCGTAAGCTCGGTCCGCAGCAGCTCCATGATCGAGGACCACGGGGTGATGGGATAGGCGGAACCGTAGCGGACGCCGGCGGCGAGCAGGCCGTAGGTCAGGGCGGTGTTGCCGTCGGTCGTGACCGTCGGGCGCTCCTGGGAGGTGGGCACGCCCAGGGTCAGGCGGTACAGATGGCCGAGCAAATTCTCGACCGGATGGGCGTAGCCGGAATCGAAGGCCATCAGCGCCGCGCGCGCGGCATCATCCCCCTTGCCCCCGATGCGCTCCTGAATGAGCTTGCGGAGTTTGTCGAGGTTGAGGTCGAAGATGCGGGCGATGAGGCCCAGCACGAAGATGTTTTTGCCCTTGTCCTTGCTGGTGCCGCCGACGGCCTCGATGGTGGCGGTGGTGATGGCGATGCCGACGTTGGTGAAACGTTTCTCGTCGGGGTTGGGCTTGACGTGGTCGGTGTCGTAGATGACCACGCCGCCGGGCCGGAGGGAGCTGATATGGGCGTCGTAACTGTGCTGGTAGAAGGCCACCAGGAAGTCGGCCTGGTCGCCGGAAGTCAGGATTTCACCCGAGCCCATGCGGACTTGGAAAATGGAAGGCCCCCCGGAGATGGTTGCCGGGATCGTCATGAACGTCATGACTTCCTGTTCACTGCGGCCGGCCAGCCGGGCGAGGAAACCGCCGATGGACTGGATGCCGTCCTGGGAGTTACCGGCCAGACGAATGACGACGTCAGGCAGCAGCGTGTGGGGAATTTCGGCCGGAGGGGTCGCGGAAGGCGCACCGCCGGTGACAGGGGAGTTAGGGCTTACCATAAGGAGTAAATGATGACAAACACCGGGCAGAATGTCCCGGCTGGGTTTGAGAATAGTTGCGCATATCTTGTCTCCGGGCAAGGAGTCTCAGGATCCAGCGGCAGATTTCTCTGGCGACTTATGCCGGGTACGCTGTCGTAAAGTATTATCTAATAAGGGTAAAAACACCTATTGGCCCAGCGGGCCCAGCAGCAAGCCAGAGGAGCGCAGCGGGTTGCAGCGGAAGAGAGGGTTGAATCGGACGACGCTCGTCGGGCTGATTGTGCTCCTGGGAAAACACCATGAAGATGGTGGCAGGAATAGCCGGTTACATTTTTGCCGTCGCGAGCAGGTCCTCGAGATCCAGTCGTTCCGTGACCATCGCCAATTCGCCCTGCGGGTTCCGCGCCCATTGTTCCTTGGGCCGGTCCCAGTAAAGCTCCACCCCGTTGTGGTCGGGGTCGTGCAAATACAAGGCCTCGCTCACCCCATGATCGGACGCGCCGTCGAGTGGAATCTTGGCCTTGTTCAGTCGAACCAGCGCGTCGGCCAGCGCGGCCCGGGTGGGGTAGAGAATGGCGGTGTGGTAGAGCCCCGTGCTGCCCGGAGGAGGCGGGGTGCCACCGAGGCTTTCCCAGGTGTTCAGACCGATATGGTGGTGATAGCCGCCGGCCGAAATGAATGCAGCCTGTGCGCCATAGCGTTGGACCAGTTCAAATCCGAGCACCCCGACGTAGAAATCCAAGGCCCGCTGCAGATGGGCGACTTTCAGGTGGACATGGCCGATGCGGACGCCGGCGGCGATGGGCTGATGTTTAACAGGCATGCGAGCAGTATGGCACAGCTCGATTGGAGTGCAATATGTCGCGTGCCATTAACCCAGAAAACGCGGCATTGCTGCTTCCCGGCCAGGGTACCATGGACCTGCCCGTCCCCTATTGGTCAGGTCTTCGCGCTATTGTCGCACTTGATGTGCGCCCGCCGGCGCTGGGCCGTGTAGTTGCGGATCTGCGCGTTATAGATCGGGTTGAACGGGATCTTGGCGTTCACGGCGTTCTTCACTTCCAGGTCCTCGTCGGCCGCCGCCGTCGCGATGAGCAGCAGCAATTCGGCCTTGTCGGGCAGGCGCCGCGCCGGAAAACCGGCGTGGTTGGTCATCCACCGGATTGTCTGCTGCAAGGGAGTCTGGGCTGGTGCGCTCACGCCGGCATGTTGCGGGGAGTTCATCCGTGGAGTCAACCGGAGTTCTGTAC